>JASFIY010000307.1:0-4085 GCA_050122415.1 Desulfobacteraceae bacterium | reverse complement strand
ATCCTGGCCCTGGTGGGGGGCGCCGACTTTTCAAGCAGCCCCTTCAATCGCGCCACCACCGCCCGGCGGCAGCCGGGCTCGGCCTTCAAACCGCTGCTCTTTGCCTGCGCCCTCGAGCAGGGGTTTACCCAGGCCTCGCCGCTGCTGGACGCACCGGTGGTTTTTCGGGGGGCGGACCGGGGACGGGACTGGGCGCCGGCCAACTTCAGCCCCGACTTCGAGGGCGAAATCCCCCTGCGAAGGGCCCTGGCCGCGTCCAAAAACATCCCGGCGGTTCGGCTGATGGAGAAAGTCGGCCCCCAGGCGGTGGTCCGCTTTGCCCACCGCCTGGGGATCGAATCCCCGCTGCAGCCGAACCTGACCCTGGCGCTGGGCGCCAGCGAGGTGACGCTGGCCGAGCTGACCGCGGCCTATGCCGTCTTTGCCCGCCAGGGCAACCATATCCGGCCCTTCGGCCTTGCGGAGGTCCAGGATCGCGCGGGCCGCGTCATCTGGCGGGCCCGCCCTCAGAAAAGCGCCGCCATCTCCCGCGAGGACGCGGCCATCACCACCGACCTGCTGACCGCGGTGACCCGCGAGGGCACCGGCCGCGGCGCCGGGGTTCCGGGGCACCCCCTGGCCGGCAAAACCGGCACCACCGACGAATACCGCGATGCCCTGTTTGTGGGCTTCTCGCCGGAGATCGCCGCGGGGGTCTGGGTCGGCCGGGACGACCGGCGTCCCATCGGTCCGGAGGCCACCGGCGCCCGGAGCGCGCTGCCCATCTGGACCGACTTCATGCGGGCGGCCCTGATCGGCCGGCCGACGGCGGGTTTCGACGTCCCCCCGGGCCTGACGCGGGTCATGATGGACCCCGCCAGCGGCCGCGCGGCTGGCCCGGCCCCTTACCCGGCGGTGGGGGCGCTTTTCAAGAAAGGCACCGCCCCCCGGCCGTGAGCCCCGCCGGCGGGCGCCAAACGGGCTGGGAATCGCCGCCATTTTTCCAGTTTGATTTGCCCTGGGCGCATGCTATAGAGCCGGCCATGATCCGCAAAGCCAAAATCGGTGACATCAAGGCCATCCACGGCCTGCTGCAGGAGTACGGCCGCCAGGGCAAACTGCTGGCGCGCCCGCTGAGCGAACTCTACGACCACCTCCGCGATTTTTACGTCTTTGAGGCGCCTGAGAGCGGCATGGTCCTCGGTTGCTGCGCGCTGCAGTTCTGCTGGGAGGATCTCGCCGAAATCCGATCCCTGGCCGTCCGGGCCGAGCACGTGGGCCGCCACATCGGCCACCAGTTGGCCGCAACGGCCATCGCCGAGGCCCGGGCCTACCATATCCGCAAGGTGTTCACCCTGACCTACGAGCCGGGCTTCTTCCGCAAGTTCGGTTTCACGGTCATCGACCGCGCCGAACTGCCCCTCAAGATATGGTCCGGCTGCATCACCTGCGTCAAATTTCCCGACTGCGACGAAACGGCGATGATGAAGGTCCTCTGAGCCCCCCCGGCGCCCGCCGCCGCCGCCACCCCAACGGCCAGCGGGCGCGGAGCGCCGCCGAGGTCTTCAGGAATAGATCAGATTGATGGACAGCGGGGGGTATTTCCAGACCCCCGGTTTGGGCAGGATATGCTGCCCGCCGACGGACAGCCAGTTGAGGTCGAACTTGATTTCCCGCAGCTTGCCGTCATCCGGCCGGCGGGCGTGGTCGGTGTAGCTGTAAGTGGTTTGAAAAAGGCAGATGCCCTTTTTGCCGCAGTGCGCCACCAGGTAGTTTTTTTTGAAGGTGCGCAGGGCCATCTTGCTTTCGGCGGCGATGCGGGTCATGTCGTCGACGGAGAGTTTCATCAACACCGTCTTGGAGGTCCCGCGCTCGGAAATCCGGAGGAGCGCCCGCGATTCGCTGCTGCTGGCGTAAACCGTGCTGATGCAGGGGATCCGCCTGAGGTACTGGGCGGCGACGATGGCCGCCGTTCGGCGCCCCCCTGCCATTACCGGCAGTCCGTAGTATTCGAAAAATTTTTTCTGGACGTCCTCGGCGTATTTGTCCCCTTTTTCGTAGAGGTCCTTGGAGATATAGCGCAAACTGCGGGCGAGGTCCTCGGCGGCATCGGCGATGGGCCAGTCGATGCGCACGTGGAAGTGCGACAGGAGGTAGCGGTCGCGGATGCGGGTGCTCGGGTCGCGCTGGATCAGCAGGGCATAATCCACCGGCAGGAGGACTTTGACGAAATCATAAAAATGGACCGAATCCAGATACTTCTGATTGCGGTCGAAATCTTCTCGCAGGGGCAGGCTCTTGGACTGCAGCAAATTGGTCTTGGTGGTCCGGTTGACGTCGAAGAAGCGGATGTATTTTTTGTTGACCGGTGGAATGGCATCCTCCACGAAGATCACCAGGAAAGTGTTTTGGCATTCGTATTCGATGTCCGGGATGCGCGCCCTCGGCTTGAGTTCGCGCTTTTCCACGAAAGGGTAGTCTTGCCCCTGACCGCAAAATCGGCTGTAGGAATCGATCAGCGCGTATCGGAGCATGAACTGGTCCAGTTCGTCCCGCAGAATTTCGTAGTAAGACCGCCGCAAGCGATTCGCCTGACTCAGTTCTTCCCGCACGCTCCAGTGTGCCACCCCGATCTCCATGGCTGATGTGGTTTTGGTCTGAGGTCTCGCAAGACCGGTTTCAGGGGAGTCGTTTCCCGTTCATTTTTTTTTGCGCGTTGTCCATTTCGTTATCGCCCCCGGGGGGCGAAAATGGAATCCGCGCACCCGCCGGCCGAAGGCCGCCAGGCCTGTCTCAATGGCTGTTCATGCGCTCCACCCAGCGATAGATCGCCTCACGGAAGCGGTAGGCCAAAAGGGCCGCCAGCAGAGATCCCCCCAAGACCAGGCCGAACACCCCGTACATGCGCTCGTAAATCGCGGCGCCCTGCAGGCTGAGCAGCAAGGTCCCCGGCATCCGCCCGATGGCCGCCAGGATCAGAAACACTTTCCACGGCAACGTGCTGAGGCCCAGAAAAAGGCAGAGGTAATCTTTGGGAAAGCCGGGCAGCACAAACAGGCAAAACACCACGATGAGCCCCTGGCGCTTGAGAAGGGCGTCAAAGCGGACCAGTTTTTCAGCCGGGATCAGCTTGCGGACATAGCGCTTGCCCAGAAACCGCCCGATGGCGAAATTGATCCCCGAGCCCGCCGTCAGGGCGAGGCTGGAATAGAGGAATCCAAGCCCCGTGCCGAAAAGGTAGCCCCCGATAAACCCGGTGGCTTCACCGGGCACCGGCGCGAAAATCACCTGCAGCACCTGCAGGGCCATGAAGATCAGCGGCGCCCCGAGTCCGAAAGAGGCGATATAGGCCTCCACCGCCGCGCGGTCGGCCAGAAAACGAACGCCCCGCCCCAGCAGCTCCCAGATCGGGCCGGCCAGATACCAGGCGGCCGCCGCCGCGACGGTCCCCAAAAGCAGCGTGGTCAGCAGATATTTGCGGGTCAGAAACCTTTTGACGGGCATTCCCACCTGCCTCGCTTCGGCGGGCGGCGTTTCAGGCGCCATCTGAGCTCTCGGGCTTTTTGGCATCGGCCTGGCGGCGGCGGAGATCCTTTTTTCGCGACCAACGCTGAAAAAAACCGATCATCCCGGCGGCATAGGCCCGATCCACCGATTCCTCCCGGACCCCCAACCCATCGGCACCCTCCATGGCGCTGCGCAGGCATTCGGTTTTGAAAACGCAGATCATACATTGCCGCGGCGTGTGGCGCAAGCCGTCGAGCCCCTTGGGAAAAACGGTTTTTAAATCGCCGAAGCAGGGGGGGTGGCGAGGGGGTTTGGGCTCCATGGGGCGTCCTTTTGGCTGGGGTAACGCGAGGCCGGGGGCCTCAGGGTTGCCGGTCTTCGAATTCCCGGTTCATGCGGGCGATCTGGCCGCTGTCGGCGAAGCTGTAATAGCGGTTGTTGCCCACGACGATATGCTCGTGAACCGTAATGCACATCACCCGGCAGGCGAAGACCAGCTGGCGGGTGAGGGCCACGTCCTGGTGTGACGGGGCCGGGTCGCCGGAGGGGTGGTTGTGGGCGAAAATAAGCGCCGCGGCGTGATGCGCCAGGGCGGCGCG
>JASFIY010000306.1:0-4088 GCA_050122415.1 Desulfobacteraceae bacterium | reverse complement strand
CAACCAGCGTCGGTCGGCGCAGGTGAACTCCATCTTGTTGCGGTAACCGAAGGAAAGCGGCGACGGCAGGGTCGGGTGCACGGTCACCCCCTGCAGCAGGCCGATGTGCGTCAGCGCCTCGTGCACATGCGCGCGCTTGTGGTGCAGCTGCTCCGGGTAGTCGATAAACTGCCATTTGCAGCCGCCGCAGGTGCCGCTGTAGACACACGGCGGTTGAACGCGGTGGTCCGAAGGCGCCAGCAGGCGAATCAGCCGGGCCTCGGCGTATCGCTGCTTGCGGCGCACCACCCGCGCCAGAACCCGGTCGCCCGGCGCCGTCTGGTCGACGAAGACGGTCAACCCGTCCACCCGCGCCACCCCCCGACCGCCCAAGGCGAGCCCCGCCACCTGAAGTTCGAGTTCCTGTCCTTTCTTTAAGGTCATGTTTTTTCCCCCGCCGTTGGTCCCCCCCGCCGCCGCCGAAAGGGTGCCCGGAGTTCCGCGCAGCGGCCAAGAACTATTGGATGACAAATAAAAAATTTATGTATATAGTGTTTATAATACACGAAATCAAGGCATGCTTGTGGCTCAACCGGCACGCGCCCAAAGACACGAAAAAGTCAGATTCACCTCCGCCGACGGGCTGGCCCTCCAAGGCTGTCTGCACCTGCCGGCTGTCCGCCGCCCGCCGGTGGTGATCGGCTGCCACGGCCTCTTCAGCTCCGGTGAGTCGGGCAAACAGCAGACCCTGGCGCAAGACTGCAACCGTCGCGGCATCGCTTTTTTACGCTTCGACCATCGGGGGTGCGGCGCAAGCGAAGGGGATTTCAAGGCGGTCACCTCGCTGGCGGGACGCATGCGGGATCTTGCGGCAGCCGCGGCCTTGCTGTCCGCGCGCACCGACCTCGCCCCCCGCGTTGGGCTTTTCGGCAGCAGCATGGGTGGAACGGTCTGTTTGGCCATGGCTGCGCGTCTGAACGTCGCGGCGGTGGTGACGCTGGCGGCGCCCGTGCGGAGCCAGCCGGTCCTTGCGGCCATCGCCCGCTCGGCTGAACGCGAGCGGGTCGCCGAACGGCTCAACCCAGAGAACCTGCACTTCGATATTGCCGCCCAAATCGACGGCATCCACTCCCTGTTGCTCTTCCACGGCGACGCCGACGCGGTCGTCCCGGTGGCCAGCGCCCGGGAGATCTACGCGCGTGCCGCTGAACCCAAGGCCATGCGGATTTTCCGCCGGGGGGACCACCGGATGAGCGCTCCCGGGGATCAGGCCGTATTTCAACAGGAGGCCGCCGACTGGTTCGCGCGCTATCTGGTGGGCTGAGCCCGCATCACCGCCCACCGTCCGACGACCCCGGGTCCGGCCCCCGGCGGCGGCTTGCCCGACGCCCGGTGGTGCGTCCCGTTTCCGACCCTGAAGCAAGGAGCCGCCATGGCTGAGATGCCCCCCCGCAAGATAGTCCAGAGAGCCTATGTTAAAACGGTGCTGCGCCGCATTCTGGCCCTGGCGACCATCGCCGGCCTGATCTACGGCCTGGCGGCCGTGATCTACGCCACCCGAACGATCTACAAGGTCAAGATGAACAAGGCGGTGGTGCTGGAGCGATTCGGGGGCAAGCGCCAGGCGATCACCGATGTCGGCTGGCACGTGCGGCTGCCCTTTTTCACGCGCATCGAGCAGGAGGTCTCCCTGATGAACCAGACCATGCACCTGGGCGGGCAGCTGGAGCCGATGCGGATCATCTCCAAGGGCAACGTCGCCCTCTGGACATCCGGCGCCATGACTTACCGCATCCAGGATCTGGAAACCTGGGCGATTGAAAACCTCGACCCCCAGACCCTGCTGCAGGGGGATTTCGACGGCATCGCCAAGGACATCCTCCAGGCCCAGGAAGTCAACATGTTGATCAGCGACCGCGAAGAGATCAAGGAAAGGATATTCCAGGCCCTGGCCACCCGTCCGATCAACCAGGGCGGGCCGACCCTGGCCCAAAAATACGGCATCCAGGTGGTGAGCTTCGTTCTCAAGGAGACCCGCTTCGGCGACAAGCTGGTGGAGGCCACCGAGGAGAAGAAGCGCCGCGAGCTGATCGCCGAGGCCGAAAACTATGCCGCCGACCAGGAGGCCAGCCGGATCCGCAAACTCTACGCCGCCTACCTGGAGAGCATCCAGGCGCTGCAGAAAGCCTTGGGATCCCCGGACGGCACCAGCGACAACGCCCTGCTGGGGTTTCTGGTCCAGCAGAAATGGGCCTCGGCCTACGAGAAGAACCAGGCCGGGCAGCATACGGTGGTGATCCAGAACACCACCGGCGCCCCGAACCTGTCCCTGCCCAACCTCCACCAGGCGCCCCCGGAGGCGGCAGCCGCACCCGCTGCGGGAGAAGCGAACTGATGGCCAAACGCCTCACCAAGGAAGTCAGCTACGTCAGGCTACCCGAACAGCGGATCCGCGAGATCGAGGACCTCGTGGACCTATGGCCTTACGAGACCAAGGCATTCATGCGCTCGCGGCTGCATCAGTACCAGCCGCCGTCCGATTTCATCAACAACCTGCTGGAAAACCTGCTGTCGCTTTTCGTCGCGGCGCCCGAAAAGCACTTCGAGATCCTCAAAGACCCCGACATTCTCACCGACTGGCAGCGGCGCTTCGAGATCTCGGGTCAGACCAACCCCCAGGAGGCCTGGAACAAGATCCTCGAAAAGGAGGTCTCGGCCAAGGATTACCGCTACCTGCTGTCCCTGCTGGACCGTGAACTCTCCGATGTCCACGTCCCCTGGGAATTGGTCTCGCTGTTCGAAAAGATCTACCGCGCCCATATCCGCAAGGAATACCTCTCGGACCCGGCCGTGCCCACGGCGCCGCTCCTTTTGATCGTCGGCCCCAGCGGCAGCGGCAAGACCGCCACCACCACCCAGGCCATCGAGCAGGTGATCTTCCGCAACGAGGTCCTCCCCGAGGTGGACCTGAAACAGAAAAAAGAGGAACTTTTGGCCGGGGAGCAGTTCTGGAAGTCCATCGAGGAGATCGACCCCACCCTGGCGCTGGAGATCGGCCGCCGCCGAAAGCTCCGGTTTTACAAAACGCTTTCCCGCATCCCGCTGCTGCGCCGGCTTTTGCAAAAACGGATCACCCAGAACCTCTCGGATCTGGAGGAGCAGAGCCTGCCGGTCGACTTCACCATGGTCACCCCCAACGACTTCCAGACCGCCCTGGCCGGCGAGCCGGGCAACTATTTCAAAAAAGCCCTGGGCGATCCCCGCAAGACCACCATCCGCCACATCGAGGAGGCCCACAGCGCCTTCGGCAAGGCCAACGGCCGGGAATCGGGGGGCGTCGAACGCCAGCAGCGGACCCTGATCGACACCTCCAACATCGTCATCGACGAGATCATCAGCGGCCGGCGGGACTGCCTGCTGGTGGCCACCACCGACCAGCCCGAACGCATCGACGCCGCGATCTACCGCCGCTTCGTGGAAAAGGGCAAGATCATCGACATCTCGGAATACTGGAAAAACCCCGCCAACCTGCGCGAAATCGTTCGGCTGGAACTGATGCGCAGCAACATCCGCATCGGCAGCGAGCTGGAGCCGGCCTGTCACCGCAGCATCACCTGCATCCCCCCCGAGGGGCTGGAGCGGGCGGTGGAGAACCTCTACAAGATCTTCGAGGAGCGCACCCTCAAGGTGATCCCCTCTTACGTGCGCAAGCTGGTCCATTCGGTGATCGAGATCAAGGGCAATTTCTTCCCCGAGTACCTCGAGGACCCCCTGCTGGTGCGCCGCGCATTCGAGCTGGTGGCCAAAAACTCCTACGGCGACCTGTACAAGAAAGTGGTGGACCGCATGGACCGCCACGTCAAGTGGGAGGCGTATGTCGGCAACATCAAAAACCTCTTCTCGGAGATGACCAACAATTGCCTCTTCTACGGCGTCAGCGAGGAGAAGGGGGTGGTGCTCAACGGCCCGCCGGGCAGCGGCAAAACCTTCCTGGTGCGTTCCTGGCTGAGTGAAAACAGCGACGTCCACGACATCGCCACCAACCCCGGCGCCCTGCAGGACCCGGTCAACCCCATCGACGGGGCCGTCGAAAACCTCGAAAAAGTCTA
>JASFIY010000305.1:0-4094 GCA_050122415.1 Desulfobacteraceae bacterium | reverse complement strand
CCTACTGCGTCTTCGTGCCCGAGGAGATCGTCCTGGCCGCCAACGCCACCCTGGTGGGACTCTGCTCCGGGGCCGATTTCGCCATGGAGGAGGTTGAAAAGTGCCTGCCGCGCAACACCTGCGCCCTGATCAAATCCTCGTTCGGGTTCAAGCTCGGCAAGGTCTGCCCGTATCTGGAAAGCGCGGACATGATCGTCGGTGAAAACACCTGCGACGGCAAGAAAAAAGCCTATGAGTCCTTGAAGGGTCTGGTTGAAAATCTCTACGTGATGGATCTGCCCCAGGTCAAATCCGACCAGGGCCGGGCGCTGTTGAAAACGGAGTACCAACGCTTCCAGGCGGCACTTGAGGACCTGACCGGCGTTAAAGTGACCGCCGCATCGCTGAAAGCGGCGATTCGGACCGTAAACGCCAAGCGCGCCGCCATCCACCGGCTTTCATCCCTGCGCCAAGCCGACCCCGCCCCGATATCCGGCCTGGACGCCCTCCTGGCCAACCAGGTCTTCTTTTACGACGCGCCGCTGCGCTTTACCCAGTCGGTGAACGCCATCTGTGACGAGTTGGAAGCACGGATTGCGGAGAAAAAGGGCGTTTTCCCGGAGAAGACGCCCCGCATCCTGGTATCGGGATGCCCACAGGCGGTGCCCAACTGGAAGCTGCCCTTTATCGTCGAGACCTCGGGGGCGGTCATCGTGGGCGAGGAATCCTGCGTGGGCGAGCGCGGCACCCGCAACCTCACCGATGAGAGCGGTGAAACGCTCGAGGAGATGCTGGAGGCCATCGTGGATCGCTACTACCAGGTGGATTGCGCCATTTTCACGCCCAACCCCCAGCGCCTGGAGCACATCCAAGAGATGGTCGCCGCCTACCATGCGGACGGGGTCATCCACTACGGGCTGCAATTCTGCCAGCCCTACCTGATGGAAGCCATTCCGGTTGAAAAGGCCCTGGAGCAAGGGGGCATTCCCTGCCTGCGTCTGGAGACCGACTACAGCATGGAGGATCTCGGCCAGCTGAAAACCCGAATCGAGGCGTTCATCGAACAACTTCATTGAGGCACTTGGATACGGGGTGAACATGCATTTTGCGGGGATCGATATCGGCTCGCGCACCATCGAGCTGGTGGTGGTGGATGAAGCCGGCGACATCGTCTGCAGCCTGCAGACCGACACCGGCTTCGACCCCATCACGGCGGCCAGAGAGCTGATCGCCGAGGCGCGCTATGACCGCATTCTGGCCACCGGCTACGGCCGCAACCTGTTCGAGATCTCCTTCGAGGCGCCGACGGTGACCGAGATCAAGGCGCACGCCAGGGGAGCACGGGCCTTTTTTCCGGATGCGCTGACCGTGTTGGATATCGGCGGCCAGGACAGCAAGGCGATCGCCTTGTTCCCAAACGGCAAGGTCAAAAAATTCGAGATGAACGACCGCTGCGCCGCCGGCACCGGGAAGTTTCTGGAGATCATGGCCCGCACGCTGGGCTTTGGGATCGACGATTTCGGCCGGGAAGCGCTGCTGGCGGAACGGGACCTCAATATCTCCAGCATGTGCACGGTCTTTGCCGAGTCCGAGGTCACCTCCCTGATCGCCAAGGGGCAAAGCCCAAGGGAAATCGCCCGCGGGCTGCACACCAGCGTCATCCGCCGGGCCGCCGGGATGATCAACCGGGTCTCCGCGGAAGGCGCCATCGTCTTCACCGGCGGGGTGGCCAAAAACCCCTGCATGGCGGCGCTGCTCGCGCAAAAACTGGGCCGCGAGATCCTGGTTCCCGAGGACCCGCAACTGGTGGGCGCTTTAGGGGCGGCCCTTCTGGCCGGCCGGGATCCGTTGGCACTGCAGCACACCCATAAAAAAATGCCTGCGGCGGCAAAGGAAACGAATGAAAACCGGCGCGCCCAACCGGTTCCAGAAGAGCGGAAATCGAACACGCCAAGGATATGAAATTCATTTTTGTCTGCCCGCGTCACAACCAGCCGTTTGAAAGCCCGGACTTCAAGATCGGGGAAAACCGGGGCGTAATTACCGACGCGGCCGGCCACAAGGTCCTGGATGCCACGGTGGTGTTGACGGCGCCGTGCCCGTTTTGCGGCCGGCAGCATGTTTACCATGCCAGCGAGCTGTCCTGCCCGTTTGGCGGGCAGGATTGAATTTATTTGAAAAGTAGGACGGAAGCGATGCAGGGAAGAAACCTCTTGGCGACGCGATGGGGAATCATCGGGGTGGGGGCCGTCATCGGGATCCTGGCCGCCGGGCTGCAAAAACTCGGCAACCCCGGCAATATGGGGATTTGCGTGGCCTGCTTCGAGCGCGACATCGCCGGCGCGCTGGGTCTCCACCGGGCCGCGGTGGTGCAGTACATGCGCCCCGAGATCATCGGCTTCGTGCTCGGGTCGATGCTGGCGGCCTATATTTTCAAGGAGTTTCGCCCCAGGCTCGGTTCGGCCCCGATCGTGCGCTTCGCTCTGGGGGTGTTCGCCATGATCGGCGCCCTGGTGTTTCTGGGCTGCCCGTGGCGGGCGGTGCTGCGCCTGGCGGGCGGCGACGGCAACGCCATTCTGGGGCTGCTGGGGTTGACCGGCGGCATCTGGATCGGCACCCTTTTTCTGAAAAACGGCTACAACCTGGGGCGCACCCAGGCGACCCACACCGCCGCCGGGTGGATCCTGGCGCTGATCATGCTGGGGTTTCTGGCGCTGGCGCTCACATTTCCCCAGGTCGCCGACCAGGAAAAAAGCGGCGTGCTCTTTTACAGCCTCAAGGGGCCCGGCGCCATGCACGCCCCATTGTTGCTCGCGTTGATCGCCGGGCTGGGTATCGGTTTTCTGGCCCAGCGCAGCCGTTTCTGCACCATGGGCGCCATCCGCGACGCCGTGCTGTTCGGCCAGACCCACCTCCTGAGCGGGTTTATCAGCCTGCTGGTGTTCGCCTTTTTGACCAACCTGCTGCTGGGGCAGTTCCGGCCCGGTTTCGCCGATCAGCCGGTGGCGCACACGATGCACATCTGGAACTTCGCCGGCATGGCCCTGGCCGGGCTGGCATTCGCCCTGGCCGGGGGATGCCCCGGCCGGCAGCTGTTTCTCTCCGGTGAGGGGGACGGCGATGCCGCCGTCTTCGTGCTGGGGATGATCGTGGGGGCGGGGTTCGCCCACAACTTCGGGCTGGCCAGTTCCCCGTCGGGCGTCGGCCCCTACGGCATCCCGGCCGTGGTCATCGGACTGCTGGCGTGTCTGTTCATCGGCTTCAGCATGCGAAAACGAGTTGCATAGGGAGGCGTCACATGACAAAAGTTGTCGATGCAAGAGGGCTTTCCTGCCCCCAGCCGGTTATCCTGACCCTGGATGCCATCAAAAACCGCCAGGAAAAGGCGCTCGAGGTGCTGGTGGATACCGACACCTCCAAGGAAAACGTGATGCGCGCCGCCGCCAGCCAGGGCTGCCGGGTGGCGGCGGTCACCCCCGAGGGGGAGGGCTACCGGATCGCGATCGCGAAGGATTGACGGTTCCGCAAAAAGGCCAATTTCTGCGTTGCGCCGCATCTCGAAGTCGCTGCGGCGTAAATAAGTGCGCCTCACGCCGCTGAGATTTGCGCGCCGCAACTTTGCCTTTTTTCGAAACCGTCTGGATTTTGACTTTTGATCAAGGTTAAGGCCGTGTTCGGGTTTTTCAGAAAACCAAAAACGGGGGGCCGCAAAACGGGCGGCCGTCCATCGGCGGATCGCGGCATCCTGGTCTTCGAAAACACCAGCGACGTCATCCAGGCCGAAAACGTCCTCAAAAAATCGGGCTGGCCCGTGCGGGTGATGGGGCCGCCGCCGGATATTCGAACCGGCTGCGATCTGGTGATCGAATTTCCACTGATCGAAGAGCTCGATATCCGGCGCACCCTGGCCCAGTCCGACATCCGGCCGATTTCGGTGGTGCCGGTGACGGCCCCCTTGCTGGCGCCGGTGGACCTTTTCCAGACCAAGGACTTCGGCGACCACCTGATGGTGCGTGCGGCCAACATGAAAATCACGGTGGCCAAGGAGGATTTCAGGATCGTGAACATCTCCGGCGGGGGATGCCCGGACGTGCCTTTCCTGGCCCAGGCGCTGG
>JASFIY010000304.1:0-4097 GCA_050122415.1 Desulfobacteraceae bacterium | reverse complement strand
GGAAGGGGGGCCTTCCCAGCGCTTCTCGGGTTGTCGTCTGCAGATGGGGATCAGGCGTTGAGGGCGTTGACCATGCGCTCGAGGCGGGAGATCTTGCGGGATGCCGTGTTGCGGTGCAGGACGCCTTTTTTGGCGGCTTTGGCGATCGTTGATTTCGCCGCTTTGAGTTCGTCCAGGGCCAACTGCAAATCTTTCTCAACCACCTTGGCTTCCAGGCGTTTGGTGACTGTTTTGACTTGGGTGCGAACCGCCTTGTTGCGCAGGCGGCGGTTGATGTTCTGCCGGTTCCGCTTCAGTGCGGACTTGTGATTTGCCACGGGTAACGCTCCTTTCCAAGCGGGTATGAAAATTTAAGTCCGAATCATTAACAAATCAGCCTGGCAAATGTCAAGCGCTTTATTGGGACTCCCCAGTCGTGGCCGTCGGCCCTTGCCGCGATTCCGGCGCTGACCCGGCCCCGGCGGGTGATCACCTGAAGCCGCCGGTTTTCTCTCGGGCCGATCGGGCCGGCGCCGGCTGTGAACAACTGCTTGCAAAACCCGCATCAGTTCTGCCATAATGGCGGCTGCCGGACTGGGGCCGGGCGGCCCGGGGCGGCGCCTTCGAAACCGCCTCCGGCGATGAGGGCCGGCGGATGGGGCCTTCCCAGACGGCGGTCTTTTTGCGGGTCGATTCCAGAAGAGGTGGCACATGCGCATGAGCCTGAAAAACGCCCTTGTGGCGGTCTTCACGGGGTTGGTAATGGTGGGGCTGCTGGTGGTCGGCATCTTTGGCGACAAGGGGCTTGCCGACCTCAAGCAGCTCCGGGGCGAGTTGCGCCGGATAAATGAGCAGGTTGACCGGCTGAAAGAGCAGAACCTGGCGCTTTACCGCTATATCGACCGGCTGCGAAACGATCCGGCGTTCGTTGAAAATGTGGCCCGTCAAGAGTTGGGGATGATCGCAAAAGACGAAATGATCATCAATTTTCGCCAACCGGAGGGGACGGAAAAGGGTAAATAACGGTTTCACACGAGGAGCGAGGACATGAAGCGAGAAAGAGAGCTGCGAAAAACGATGATCGGTCTGGCGTTGGTGCTGGCCTTGGCGCTGACCCTGGGCGGCTGCACGGCCCTGCAGTCCCAGGGGGGGGGCGGCGGGGACCCAAGCGCCGCCGCCCAGGACCCCGGCGCCGCCCCGCTTTACTACGATTTCGGGGATGTGCTGATTCCCAGCGAGATGCAAGTCAACAAAAAAAACTCTTTTGTCTACCGCGCCCCCGGCTTCTCAGCCGGCGTGCTCTCCCTCAAGGGGCGCGTGGACAGCGCCTCGCTGATCGCCTTTTTTGAAAACAACATGGCCAAGGACAACTGGCAGTTGGTCAGCTCTTTCAAATCCATTCGCTCCATTCTGCTGTTTCACAAAGACAGCCGCTGGTGTGTGGTCAACATCACCGAGAAGGAATTCTACACCTACGCCGAAATCTGGGTGGCCCCCACCACTGTCGCCGAAGGCGCGGGAACCGAATCCGACTTGTTCAGGTAGATCAGGTGGCCGATGAACTTGACAGACAAGAACCTGGTTCTCGGGGTCAGCGGGGGGATCGCCGCGTACAAGAGCGTCGAGCTTTTGCGGCTGCTGAAAAAGCAGGGCGCCCGGGTGCGGGTGGTCATGACCGCCAATGCCGCCTGGTTCGTGGGTCCGGGCACCTTTCAGGCGCTTTCGGAAAACCCCGTCCATCTCGACCTGTTCGGCCGCGGCGATAGTGACGCCGCCATTCGCCACATCGATTGGGCGCAGCAGGCCGATGCCGTCATCGTGGCCCCCGCGACGGCCAACATCATCGGCAAGCTGGCCCACGGGATCGCCGACGACGCCCTCAGCACCTTCATGCTGGCCGTCACCGCCCCGAGGCTGGTCTGCCCGTCGATGAACACCCACATGTTCCAGAACGCCGCGGTCCAGCGCAACCTGGAAATCCTGCGGGGCGACGGGTTCGGGGTCCTGGAGCCGGCCTGCGGGCAACTGGCCTGCGGCACCACCGGGCCGGGTCGGCTGCCCGAGCCGGAAACGATCCTCGACCGCTTCATCCGCTTCCTGACCCCCCAGGACCTGGCGGGCCTGCACGTTCTGGTCACCGCCGGCCCCACCTGGGAGGCCATCGACCCGGTGCGCTTCATCAGCAACCCCTCCTCGGGCAAGATGGGCTTTGCCGTGGCCCGCGCCGCCGAGCACCGCGGCGCGCGCGTAACCTTGATCAGCGGCCCCACCGCGCTGGCCGAACCCTTGAATGTCGCGCTGCAGCCGGTGCGTTCGGCCCGCGAGATGGCCGAGCGGGTGCTGGACCTGATGGCGGACGCCGACGTGATCGTCAAAACCGCGGCGGTTTCCGACTACCGTCCGGTTGAGACGGCGCCCCAGAAGATCAAGAAGCAAAAGGAAACCATGAGCCTTACGCTCACCCGCAACCCGGACATTCTCAAGGCCCTCGGTGAGCGCAAGGGCGGGCGGATCCTCGTGGGCTTCGCGGCCGAGACCGAGCATCTCGAGGCCAACGCCGCCCAGAAGCTGCGAGAGAAGAACCTCGACATCATCGCCGGCAACCTGATCGGTGTGCCCCACTCGGGGTTTCAGACCGATACCAACCAGGTGACCCTCTTTTTCCGGGACGGCGCCAAGGAGGCGCTGCCGGCCATGACCAAGGAGGCGGTCGCCCACACGCTTCTCGACCGGGTGGCTGCGCTGGTTAGAGACCGGTCCGGCCGCCCGGCAAGCTGAGTGCCGCCCCATCGCCCATGTCCTTGAAATCCAGCCACCCCGAATCGCCGGCCGCCCGGGCCGCGGGCCTGCTGGCGGAATTGAGCCGCAGCCTGCGCCACCTCAAAACCCTCGGGCTGCGCGGCTTCGATTGCGGCCCCGAAGCGCTCGAAGCCATCGCGGACTGGAACCGCTGCCGCCGCCCGCCGCCGCGCGAGACCCTGGCGCACATCCGGGCCGAGCTGGGCGACTGCCGGCGCTGCCCGCTGGCCGCCGGGCGCAACCGGATCGTGTTCGGCGAGGGCGACGAGGGCGCCCGGCTGTTGTTTGTCGGCGAGGCGCCGGGATTTCACGAGGACCAGCAGGGGCGGCCTTTCGTGGGGGCCGCCGGGCAGTTGCTGACGGCGATGATTGCGGCCATGGGGCTCTCCCGCGAGAAAGTTTACATCTGCAACATTCTCAAGTGCCGGCCGCCCGGCAACCGCAACCCGCTGCCGGAGGAGATTCAGGCCTGCGTGCCGTTTCTGGAGCGCCAGTTGGGCGCCATCCGGCCGGAGGCGATCGTCGCCCTGGGCAAGTTCGCCGCCCAGTTCCTGCTCGCCACCGACGCCCCGATCTCGAGGCTTCGCGGACGTTTTCACGAATACCGGGGGATCAAGGTCATGCCGACCTTCCACCCGGCGTTTCTGCTCCACAACCCCGCCCGCAAGCGCGACGTCTGGGAGGACCTGAAGCAGGTGATGACCTTGTTGGGGCTTTCGGTTAACGGCTAGCCGTGGCACCCAACCCCTTTGCGAAAGGATGCGATCATGCGATCCGGACCGCTGTGGCTGCTTCTGGCCGCGGCCCTTTTGATGGCGCCGCTGCCCGCTTCCGCCGCCGCCCCTGAAGTCTATCTGCTGAATGCCTCGGGACCCGTCAATCCGGGGCTGGTGGAATTTCTGGTCGGCGGCATCGAAAAAGCGGAAAAAGGCGGGGCGGCGGCGGTGATCATCGCCCTGGACACCCCCGGCGGTTTGGCCGACTCCATGCGCGAGATCGTCAAGTCGATTCTCGCAAGCCCCGTACCGGTGGTGGTTTTCGTCTCCCCGGGGGGGGCGCGCGCGGCCTCCGCCGGGGTGATGATCACGATGGCGGCGGATGTCGCCGCCATGGCCACGGGAACCAACATCGGCGCCGCGCACCCGGTGGGGTTGGGGGGCCAGGAGATCGGCGACCAAATGGCCGATAAGGTCACCAACGACATGGCCGCCTACAGCAGCAGCATCGCCGCCAAGCGCGGGCGCAATGCCGAGTGGGTGGAAAAAGCGGTGCGCGAAAGTGTTTCGATCACCGAAAGCGAGGCCCTCGAACAGAATGTG
>JASFIY010000303.1:0-4109 GCA_050122415.1 Desulfobacteraceae bacterium | reverse complement strand
GCATCGTTTACCGGCGGGGGTTTAAGTTAACGGGTTCTTTTTGCAAAGGAGAGTAAGATGTCGCAAAGCTTCGTAAACGGCTATGCCCTGCTGATCGGGGTGGATGAAAACGCGATTCCCCGATGGTCGCTGCCCGACGTCAAGAAGGACATCGATGCCCTGCGGGCCGTGCTCACCCGTCCGGAGCGCTGCGCCTACCCGCAGGAACACGTCAAAACCCTGACCGGCCGTTCCGCCACCCGCGACAACATCCTGGACGGGTTGGGCTGGTTGCGCGAAAAGCTCACCGCCGAAAAAAGCGCCAACGCCACCGCGGTGGTCTATTACAGCGGGCATGGGTGGCGCGACGAATCCCGGGATCCGCCGGATTATCACCTGATACCCTACAATGTCAGTGAGTATCAGCTGCAGTCGCGGGCATTGCGGGCATCGGATTTTGCGCACGAGATAAACCAGCTTGAAACGCAGCGGCTGCTGGTGCTCCTGGACTGCTGCCATGCCGCTGGCATGGGGGTGAAGGGGCTCTCGCCGGCGGGGTACGTGCCGGCAGCCTTGCCGCCGCAGCTGTTCATGGGTAAGGCGCAGGCGGTCGCGGCTTCCGACGGTTCAAAAGGCCTCGAGGCCTTGGCATCCGGCGCAGGGCGCGCGGTGATCAGCTCCTCCCAGGCCCACCAACAGTCCTACATTCGCAAAGACGGCAAGATGAGCATATTCACCTATCACCTCATCGAAGCCCTCACCGGTCATGCGCAGGCCGAGGAAAACGCCGCTGAGGTCTTGGTGACCGACGTCATGAGTCACGTTTACCGGCATGTCCCCGAGAGTGCCGCGGCCGATCGGCAGCGGGAACAGGTGCCGGACTATCAGCTCAGCGGCAACTTCCCCGTGGCGCTGCTACTGGGCGGTAAAGGGCTGCCGCAGGGGGCTGCACCACCCGACCCGTTGGCACCGGTGACCAGCGGCCCGGTTGCCGTCGGCGGGGGCGACGCGGTGGATCTGCGCGGATCCCGTGGTGCGACCTATTTCGACCAAAAGGGTCAGAAGGTCAAACACCAAACCAATATCGGGACCGTCAGCGGCGGTATTTTTCAACCGGGGATGACGGTGCATGGCGATCTCCACCAGGCGGCGCGCGACCTGGTTGTCTCGCTGCGGAAGGTCGGCGTGGCGGAAAAACCATCAGACATCAAATCCTTGAAGCGCGCATTGGCCGTCCTCAAGTCCCTGGACACCGACGGGCGCCTGGCAGCTAAGGATGAATGGATGATTGCGGAATTGAAACGACTCATAGCCAATTCGGACTGATTCGTCAGGGGACACATGCCTTTAGGCAAGTGGCGCTGCAGCAGCGTCTGCATCTCGCACCGCCCATCGGCAATCACAAGAACAATGGCACGCTAAGCAACGATTCCGTGGATGATGCGGCAAGGCTTGAAGAAAACCTCCCGATACGCTTGGGTTGCCATCAGCCGCGTGCCCGGTTGAACCCCGCTTTTTTTCTATGCTGCCGTCCTGTGCAGCCTCATGCCTGGGTGCTGGGAGGGTGTAATTGGACAGTTCCCGCAGTGGTGCGCGCCCATGAGTAATTTCGTCGGCCTCACTGACGCGGGGCACGTCTAGATCACGGAGTGGAGGATGCCGAAGATTTTCATCAGTTATCGCCGGAGCGATTCCCAGATGGTCGCCGGTAGGCTGCGGGAATCACTGGCCAGGCGCATGGGCGAGAGTGCGATCTTCCGGGACAAGAACAGCATCGGCGCCGGGGAGGACTGGGTCCAGGCCATCGAGGAAAGCCTGAGCGGAAATGTCGTCGTCCTCGCCCTGATCGGTCCCAACTGGGCGGCCGCCTGTGACGAAACGGGTGCCCGGCGTCTGGATGACCCGGCGGACTGGAACCGCGTGGAACTGGAACTGGCACTCAAAGGGTCCGCCCGCGTGATTCCGGTTCTGATCGACGAGGCCCGCATGCCGCGGGGAGCCGAACTGCCCGGCAACCTCGGGCAGCTTGCCCGGATCAACGCCCTGAAGCTGCGCGACGACGATTGGGAATCGGATGTGGAGCGGCTGATCCAGGCCGTCGGGTCGCACGGCAGCTGGCATCGGATGCGCCGTCCGATCGTGCTGGCGGTGGCGGCCGCCGTCGTGATCACCATCGGTGCGGTGGGTTGGTGGTTGTGGCCCTTTTACGAGAGTCAAGTCCCGCCTGAAGCCGTGGAGAAGGTGGCACCGGGACCGGCACCGGAGGCTGGGGGGGCGTACCTGGCGGATATCCGGGAGCGGCTGCGTGTGGAGCAGCAGGAGGGGCTTGAGCTGCTTTTCGGGAGGACCCACGCCGAACGCGCCCGGGCCATCGGGCTCATCGACGCCAATCTGGCCCACATCGACAAGGCGCTGGCCTCCTTTCCCGACGACGTCTACCTGCACTCGCTGGCGGGCTATGCGGCGAAGAACGTGTATGCCAGTTCGGCTGGGACCGATCTCCTGACATCGGCGCAGCGGAAGAGTTACCTGGACCGGGCCCGGCTGCACTTCGAGACGGCGCTGGGAATCGCTCCGGATGACCCGGGCGCCGTCAACGGGATGGGAAACGTGCTGTTCTATGAGCGGCAGTTCGACGAGGCCATCAAACATCACGAGCGCGCCATCGAACTCGCCGGCGGCTCCTATCCGGCCGCCGAGCACGATCTGAACCTCGTCATGCAGGTCAAAAGCGGGGCCGTTCAGTTTCCCGAGTGAAGCCGCTGCCGGCCGCCGGGCCAACCCATTGCCGGAACCGTTGGGGCCTTTAAGCGATGATTCCCGGCGGCGCTGCGGCCCCCCGAGACAAGACCGGCGAGGATCAGCCCTGAACCAGCTCGTAGACCTTCTCCAGGGCCGCGTCCAGGTTTTCCGGCTGGGTGCCGCCGGCCTGGGCCATGTCGGGACGTCCGCCGCCGCCGCCGCCTACGAGCGCGGCCACGGCCTTGACGATGTTACCGGCGTGGAAGCGTCCGGTCAGGTCCTGGGTGACGGCTGCGATCAACAGCGCTTTGGGGCCGCTGGCCGCGCCCAGCACCACCACCCCGGACTGCAGCTTATCCTTGAAGCGGTCGGCCAGCTCGCGCAGGGCCCCCGGGCTGTCGGCGTTCACGCGGCTGGCCAGGACCTTGACGCCGTTGACGGTGCGCACCGCTTTCTCGGCGTCGGAGGCCGAGGCGCTGGCCAGCTGGCCGCTCAAGCGCTCGACCTCCCTTTCCAGGGCCTTCTGGTTGCTGAGCAAACCTTCGATCCGCTGGACCAGGCCTTCGGGCTTGTCCTTCAAGAGGCGCGCAGCGTTCTGGACGATGTGCGCCTGCTGCTGCAGGTGGGCGAGAGCCGCGGCGCCGGTCATGGCCTCGATGCGGCGCACGCCGGCGGCCACGCTGGTCTCCATCACGATCTTGAAGACACCGATGTCCCCGGTGCGTTCGGTGTGGGTGCCGCCGCAGAGCTCCTGGCTGAAGTCGGCCAGGGAGACCACCCGCACGCGGTCGCCGTACTTTTCCTCGAAGAGGGCCGTGGCCCCCGATTGGAGGGCCTCTTCGGCGGCCATTTCGGCTGTTTCCGCCGGCAGGTTCTCCCGGATGCGGTCGTTGACCAGGGTTTCGATGCGGTCCAGGTCTGCGGGGGCCACCTGGGAGAAGTGGGTGAAGTCGAAGCGCAGACGGTCGGGGGCCACCAGCGAGCCGGCTTGGCGGATGTGGTCGCCCAGGACCTGGCGCAAAACGGCGTGCAGAATGTGGGTCGCCGTGTGGTTGCAGGCGGTGGCGCGGCGTTTTTCACCGTCCACCGTGAGGGTCACCGTGTCCCCCTTGCGGAGGGTGCCGGCGGCGATTTGGCCCTTGTGGATGATCATCCCGGTGGGGTCCTTGACGGTGGTGTTGACGGTCATCGTGAGCTGCGGCGCCGTGATTTCCCCCTGGTCGCCCACCTGGCCGCCCGATTCGCCGTAAAACGGGGTTTCGCTGGCGACCACCTCCACGGTCTCCCCCGCCCGGGCGCTTTCCACCTCCGCGCCGTCGCGCACGATCAGGAGCACCTGCGCCTCGCCGGAGAGGTTGTCGTAGCCCACGAAGCGGGGGCTCACCCCC
>JASFIY010000302.1:0-4109 GCA_050122415.1 Desulfobacteraceae bacterium | reverse complement strand
GCGGTGGCCGCGGCGGCCACCGAGGCCACCCAGATCTACCAGCGGCTGAAACCCCAAATCGAAGACAAACTGAAAAGTTTGCCCTAGCAGGGAGATACCCATGGCCAAATCTGTAACGCAGGAATTTGTCAAGGGGTTATGGCAGGAAATCCCCCCGTTTCGCCTGGTTCTGGGGCTGTGCCCAACACTGGGCGTCACCACCAAGATGCAGTTCGGGATCGGCATGGGTCTGGCGACGACCTTCGTCCTGCTCTCCGCCAACGTCCTGGTGTCGCTGTTGCGCAACCAGATCCCGGCCAAGGTCCGCATCGCCTGCTTCATCATCATCATCGCGACCTTCGTGACCCTGGTGGAGCTTCTGATGCAGGCCTTCGCCTACCCGCTCTTCAAGCAACTGGGCATGTTCATCCCCCTGATCGTCGTCAACTGCATCGTCCTGGGCCGCGCCGAGGCCTTCGCCTACAAGAACAAACTCGTTAAATCCGCAGCCGACGGCCTGGGCATCGGGATCGGGTTCACCATGTCCCTGGCCGCCCTCGGCGGCGTGCGTGAGATCCTCGGCGCCGGCACCCTCACCGTCTGGGGCGAGCCGATCCTCAACATCGCAGCCATTTTCCCGGGCTTCCAGCCGTTTCAGTTCATGGTCCAGGCGCCGGGGGCCTTCGTCTGCTTGGGCCTGATGCTCTGCGCCATGAACATGATCAGTCAAAAATAGGAGACATTCCCCATGGGCGACTACATCGTACTGATCATCAGCTGTATCTTTGTCAACAACATCCTCCTGGCCCAGTTCCTTGGACAATGCCCGTTTTTCGGCACCTCCAAGAAGATGGAGACCGCACTGGGCATGGCCATGGCCGTGGTTTTCGTGCTGGTGCTGGCGGGGGTCATCACCTGGCTGACCTACGCCTATCTCCTGGTGCCCCTCAAGCTGGTCTACCTGCGGACCATCGCGTTCATCCTGGTGATCGCGTCCCTGGTGCAGTTCGTCGAGATGTTCATGAAAAAGAGCATGCCGGCCCTCTACGCCGGCCTGGGCATCTTTCTGCCCCTGATCACCACCAACTGTGCGGTCCTGGGCGCCTGCGTGATCAACATCGACCAGGAGTTCACCTTTATGCAGGCGCTGGTGGCCTCGTTCGCTTTTGCGGTGGGCTTCGGCCTGGCCCTGATCCTGTTTGCCGGCATCCGCGAGCGCATCCTGCTGGCGCGGGTTCCCAAGCCCCTGCAGGACACCTCCATCGCCCTGATCACCGCCGGCATCCTGTCGCTTTCCTTTTACGCCTTCAAGGGAATGGTCTGACCCGCTTCGGCCGCCCACACCTGAACCCCGGCCGGAGCCCCGGGTTTTTCGCCCCTCGCTCCGGCCGGTAGCAAAACCGCGCCCCCCGAAAAAAGCCCGCCACCGGCGCGCTTACCCCCCAACCGTCGAAACCGCAAGCAACCCGTTCGCAAGTCCTTTTTGAAGCCCGATGATACCCTCCCGCCGCAGGCCCTTTCAGCGACCGGCCGCGGAAGCCGCCAGCCGCCGCAGGGTTTCCACCATATCCGGCGGCAGGGGGGCCTCGAAGGAAAGGGGGGTATTGCCCACGGGGTGGTGGAAGCCGATCCGCCAGGCGTGGAGCATCTGGCGCGAAGGCGATGGCACCGCCCGGGCCCCTGGGGGGCCAGAGCGGCCGCCAAGACGCCCTTTGCCGTAGAGCGGATCGCCCAGGATGCCGTTGCCGATGGCGGCCAGGTGCACCCGGATCTGGTGGGTCCGCCCGGTCTTCAGGACAACCTCCAGCAGGCTGGCCCCCAGAAATGACCGCCGAAGCCTCCAGCGGGTCTCTGCGGATCTGGCCCGGCGGCTGCGCGTGGACATTCTTTTGCGGTCCACGGGATGCCGGCCGATGGGCAGGCTGACCCCTCCGGTTTCAGCCGCCATTTCGCCGCGAACGATGGCCAGGTAGGTCTTTTGGATGCTGCGGGTTTTGAACTGGCGGGAAAGATGAACGTGGGCGGCCTGGTTCTTGGCCACCAGCAGAATCCCCGAGGTATCTTTGTCCAGCCGGTGAACGATGCCGGGCCGCCGCTCACCGCCGACCCCCTGAATGTCCGGGCAGTGATGCAGAAGCCCATGGACCAGGGTGCCGGATCGGTGCCCGGCCGCCGGGTGAACCACCAGCCCCGGGGGCTTGTTGACCACAATCAGCGCCTGGTCCTCGAAGAGGATGCCGAAGTCAACCGGCTCGGGGGTCCATCCGGCCGTTTCGGCGGCCGGGATCCGGCCGCTGACGGCGTCACCGGGTTTGACCCGGTAGCCGGCCTTTCGGATGGTGCCGTTGACCCGGACGTCCCCGCGGGCGATCAGGCGGGCGGCCAAAGAACGCGAGAGGTCACGGATGCGGGCCGCCACCAGGGCATCCAGGCGCTGGTCGGCCTCCTGGGGCTGGATCGAGAAGGCAAAGCCGCCAGGGGCGGCCAAGGGGCTCAAGAAGGGGTCACTGGGGGGCGTCAAACAACGATTCGATCCGGGTCAGAATGGTTTTCTCGTCTGTTTTGGCGGCTGTGGAGAGTTCTTTGACCAGCAGTCCCTGGGCGGTATCGTAGAGTTTGCGCTCGCCAAAGGACAGGTCCTTGGAGAGCTTCAACAGGGACAGGTCGCGAAACACCTCGGCCACCTCGTAGAGCGAACCGGTTTTGATCTTGTCCATGTATTCGCGATAGCGCCGGTTCCAGGTCTGAGTGTCGGTGGGGTTTTCCGGCGGGGTTTGCATGACCTGGTAGATTTTGGGAATGTCCTCTTCGTTGATCACCACCCGCAGCCCCACGGAGGCCACGTTCCAGGTGGGGATCATGATCACCATCCCGTTTTCAAGGACCTTCATGATGTAGAAGTCATGTTTCTCGCCGTTGACGCTGCGGCTCTCGATGGCCTCGATGCGCCCCACCCCGTGGGCCGGGTAGACCGCGAGGTCCCCGACCGAGAACGTCGGCACGCAACCGGCGCTCTTGCCGGTATCTTCCTGGTTCCTTTTTTCACTCATTTCAACACCATGACGATGAATTTTTTTAAACTTTTCAGTTTCTAAGAGATTATTTATATCACACCCCCCCATAACAAGCAATAGAGAATAAAAAAGGACCGGCAGCCCCCCAGCGGGGCCCCGGTCCTTTGGTGTTGCACGAGCAAACGTGGCGTGTTTTCAGGCTACAGCAGGAACGGCACCATCAGCAGCGCCACCACGTTGAGGATCTTGATCATCGGGTTGACGGCCGGGCCGGCGGTGTCCTTGTAGGGGTCGCCGACGGTGTCGCCGGTAACGGCGGCCTTGTGGGCCTCGGAGCCTTTACCGCCCAGATGGCCGTCCTCGATGTATTTTTTGGCGTTATCCCAGGCGGCGCCGCCGGTGGTCATGGAGATCGCCACAAAAACGCCGGTCACGATGGAGCCGATCAGCAGACCGCCCAAGGCGACCTTGCCCAGCAGAAAGCCCACCAGCAGTGGGGCCACCACCGGCAGCAGCGCGGGCAGCAGCATCTCCTTGAGGGCGAACTTGGTGACGATGTCGACACAGGCGCCGTAATCCGGTTTGCCGGTGCCTTCCATGATGCCGGGGATTTCCCGGAACTGGCGGCGGACTTCTTCAACGACTGCGCCACCGGCGTTGCCGACGGCCTTCATGGCGATGGAGGCGAACAGGTAGGGCAGCAGACCGCCGATGAAAAGGCCGATGATCACGTTGACGTCGGAAAGGTCAAAGCGGATCGCCTCCTTGCCACCGTGGAGAGTGAACTCCTGGACATAGGCGGCGAAGAGCACCAGTGCGGCCAGGCCGGCGGAGCCGATGGCGTAACCCTTGGTGACGGCCTTGGTGGTGTTGCCCACGGCATCCAGCGGGTCGGTCACGGCGCGCACGCTCTCGTCCATCCCGGCCATTTCGGCGATCCCGCCGGCATTGTCGGTGATGGGCCCGTAGGCGTCGATGGCGATGACCATACCGGTCATGGAGAGCATGGACATGGCCGCCATGGCGATGCCGTAGAGGCCGGCAAAGGCGTAGGCCAGGTAGATGGCCAGACAGATGGCCAGGATCGGTGCTGCGGTGGCCTGCATGGAGACGGCC
>JASFIY010000301.1:0-4110 GCA_050122415.1 Desulfobacteraceae bacterium | reverse complement strand
GACGCAGCAGTTGATCAGGAAGCGATAGACAGCGGTATCCATTCCGCCAAAATTGGGTTTGAGTTGCTCATCGCGCAGAATCATTCCCGTAAAGATCACCCGTTGTCCTTTGTACGAATTGGGATCCAGATAAATCTCCAGGATGGTTCTTTCTCGAGTTGCTTCTTGCCGGGGGGCTTTGATGTCTTCCCGTGGTGCCGGCAAGTTTGGATCGCTTTCAGCCCCCTGGGAGGAAATCGTGGGTGGTACCCGCCGACCGATGGCCCCGTTAGGGGTTCCGATAAAGCGCTTCTTAAACGCTTGATTGCCCAGCGTGGTGTCCGGTGCAGCCATAAAATACAAAACGGGGACCATCAGCACCAGCGCACGCAAAATCGCCGACACATCGATCGCTCTCTTGTTGGAGCGCATGATGGCCGCGAGCATGAAGCCCAAGGCGATGAAGTGTGCCAACACCAGGAGTATGCCAAACCCCGGCCGGAGGAAATTCACATAGCGCTGGCTGGCCACCATATAGATCAGAAACCCGCTCCAGATGGCGAACACGGCAGGATGCAGCCATGGCTTGAGCCTTTCTTCCGGCGAATTCATTCGAGCATCCCTTTCAGTAATTGGAGAGCGACGGCAGTCGCCAGTACGGACACAAGGACGAGTGACGCCAAAACAATAATGGCCCTGCGCTTGAAAACGGTTTGATACATGAACAGCAGCTTGAGATCGAACATCGGGCCGGTCAACATAAAGGCCATTTGAGCCGGAATGGGCATCAATCCCCGGAAAGACGCGGCAATAAAAGCATCCGCCTCGGAGCATAGGTTGAGCAGTACCGCCAAGGCCATCATCAATACCACGGACAATACGGGCGCCTCCGTGAAGATCAAGAAGCTCGACCGGTCGATATAGGTCTGCGCGATTGCGGCGATGAAAGCGCCAATGACGAGATAGTGCCCCACAGCCAAAAAATCATCCATTGCATGGGTAATGGCGGCCCCTGCCCTGGCAATCCAACTGTCCGAAATCACGAGACTGCAACCACATTCACAGGCCGTGGTATTGCCTGCCGAATTCGGCATCAAGGGAAGGGCAGGCGTTGTTCCGGAACACGCCCCGGAATGCGTGTGGGCCACCGGTGGGTGATGACAGCCGCAGGATGCGTCTTCTTGGGTGGGTGCGGCGCCGTTATTCTTGATGGCCTCGATGCCGGGAAACAACCTGCCCATGAGGAGCCCGACCATAACCGCAATGCCATAACCCAAGCCCAAGCGCAGAATGACGATGCGCCAGTCGAATGCATAGGCCAAAGCCGTCGAGGCCGCCACGATGGGATTCACGATCGGGCCGCCGAGCAGATAAGCGATGGCCGCGGAGAACGGCAGACCTTTACCGATCAAACGTCTTACCACCGGCACGACCGCGCATTCGCAAACCGGGAAAACGATCCCGGCCCCGGCCGCAAAACACACGCTCAAAAACCCTTTTCGGGGCAGGAGGGTGGTCATGCGTTCCCGGCTTACAAAGGCTTCGATAAAGCCCCCGACAAGCGAGCCGACCAGCATAAACGGGATGGCCTCGAGGACGATGCTGACAAATACAATGGCCAAGGAGTTGAGGGTGGTGGATTTCGCGCCTGAAGGCAGAAAAACAAGAGCCGACGCCAGGAAAAGCGCAGAAAGGTAATCGATTGCTGCCGGGCGCGGTGAGGCCCCGTCTGCGGGGTCGGTATTCGGATTGGCTTGGTTCATTTTTTCCCATCAAAGGTGTTCATTATCGATGGCGGCAGGAACACCCCCAACGAACAAAGACAAAAATCCCCAACCACAAAATTGAGATAAAAAAATTTTGGATAAAGGGAGGTTAAATCGGTTTGCTGAGGGTTGACTTCTTGTGGATAGCGTCGATGATTTTTCTTCCCGCATGCCTTGCCCCGGCGATGTTTCTCGCCGACGGGCCGATTTGAAGTTCCGACAGGGGGCCGGTGACGAAAATCCGCTCATGCCACTGCAGGGACGGTCCGATCACCGGAAATCCACAGGTGGCTGTTTTCAGATCAAATTCCTTTACTGCCTGGTTGATGAACCCGTTTCCCGGCCTTTTTTCCGCGAACCCGGTTGCCAGGACAATCTCCCGACAATCGTATTGTCCGTGCCGTCCGACCAGCAGGACGCCCCCGTCTTGGTGTTTAGCGTCGCTGATATCATCCACGATGCACGTGATTTGATTCAGGGCCCTCGCTTGGTCCAAGGCAAGCTTCGTGTCCCGGGGAACACTGCCTTTGGCTCTGGCGGCCCTTATCTGTTGCCGCCGCTGGTCGAACGATTGCCGGCAGAACCGGTCCAAGTATTTAGGGCCCAACCAGCCTGGATCAAAATCGAAGTCGCTGATCCGGATGGGCTTTTTTGAAATCAGCAGGACGCGGTCAAATCCTTTTTCAGCCAGATGCAATCCCACTTGCACCCCGCTGATCCCGGAGCCGATCACCCCAACCGGGCCACGATTTTGAATGGCATCCAGGCGAAAATCCGCATCGAAAACATGCTGAAACGGCGCCCCCCGTTCCCTGAGCGGGGTCGCCCAGTGCGGCCAGAGCGGTTGATGGTTCATGCTTATGGCAAGCAAGATCATCCGGGCATTGATCGTTCCGGCTTGGGTTACAACACCCACATAACCTATCTGGTTCAACAATTCCAGGGCTATGCCCTTTATTCGCAAAGATTCCAGACGGTGGGTGTCGATCACCATCCGGCAGTGTTTGTTGAAGAGTGCCAGGGAGGGGCGGTCTTTGGGCGGGATGAAGTTGGTGTCCCGCCTGTTTTCGGGCAGGGCGGCGTACCGGTCCAAGGAAAACGGCTCGATATCTAGGTGGTGCACCGAGGGGGAGCGCAGATGCCGCATTCCGCAATTCCGGGTGCACCGGCGCCATTCATGCAGCAATTCATCGTGGGGGTCAAGAATGCGAATATCATCGTGGGTCAGCGGCGTTTGCCGCAACAGACGATGCGCGAGATGGACCCCGTGGATGCCGCCGCCGATAATCAACAAAGGGAGCATTACAGATCACTTTGATTCGCGAAACAGGACGTGCTTCCGGACGATGGGATCATATTTGCGAAATGCCAGTTTCCCCGGTGTGCCGCGTTTGTTTTTAGTGGTGGTATAGCAATAAGCGCTTTGGGCGCTTTTCAATTTGACGATGATCCGACTTCCTGATTTGACCATGATTTTACTCCCACATGCAGTAAAGGTCCTGGAAAGAATAACACCACATTTTGCCTGCCTTTTGGCGTACCACCGGCGCTATATCCTCCGCCACATTTCGCGATATGCATCGACGGATGAGCCTTGGTGACGCATTGAAATCCGGCATCATTTTTTTTAATTGCTCAATGTCGAAACCCTGACAGGCCATTCAAGCCAGACACGCCTTGAAACCCATATTGAGGAAATCTCGGTTGAGGTTGCGGCCGATGAAGACCAGATTGTTCCGGCGCGCTTCTTTTCCCCAGTCCCGATCGAATTTTCCCTCAAGGATCATGTGAACTCCCTAAAGCGTGATGATATGGTCGACCCTATCTGCTTCGCATTTGGCGAAAAAATCAGCCCAGCACCCGCAGGCAACGCCTTCGATGCAATTTACGGCCTCGGGCTTGTTGAGGGTGCAGCAATCTTCTCCGCCGCAATTGCCTTGCGACAGTCCACGCTCCATGGAGCACTGGGAGCATGAAACCAGAAGAATCTTTTTTTCCAGGGCGACCTTTGCCAGACGTTCTCCGATTGGGTCGCCCTTGCGAAGAATGAAGTTGTTGTCATCGAAAAAGAGCATGGCAGAAACCTCCGCACCCAATGTGCCATTTTCCAGTTGTGGCAGAATCATTTTACCGAGTTTATAGGTTGCGGTGCGGCCACTGGTGTTGAAAACGTAGGCGACTTTCATTGACTTACCCCTTTCTCTCTGGTTTGGCGATCATTTCGGATGACTATGGAGTTTGGTGTTTTCCCGCACGACAATTTTCAGTGGATCTTGCGAGGTCTTTTCCAAAGAGAAAAATACCTTGTCGAACGGCCCAAAATGTCCATGCTTCGCCGCCAAGGCAAAGAATTCCTGGCGCTCTT
>JASFIY010000300.1:0-4116 GCA_050122415.1 Desulfobacteraceae bacterium | reverse complement strand
AGTCGGATCGGGCTGGTCGACACCAGCCCCCGGGCCGATGTGGGTCAAGGCTTTCTCGGCCGGGTGGTGGACGGGCTGGGGCGGCCCATCGACGGCAAGGGGCCCATTGTCGCCGAAGCCCGCTACCCCTTGCATGGCCGCCCGGTCAACCCCATGGAGCGCGCGCCGATTCGGCAGCTCATGGATGTGGGCATCGGGGCCGTCAACACCATGGTGCCCCTGGGGCGGGGCCAGCGGGTGGCCATCATGGCCGGGTCCGGAGTGGGCAAGAGCGTGCTGATGGGCATGATGACCCGCCACACCGCAGCGGATGTCACCGTGATCGGGCTGATCGGCGAACGCGGCCGCGAGGTCGGGGATTTCGTCGGGCAAACCCTGGGCCCCGAGGGGATGCGCCGGGCCGCGGTCGTGGCGGCCACCTCCGACGCCCCGCCGTTGGTGCGGATGCGCGGCGCCTACCTGGCCACCACCCTGGCGGAGTATTTTCGGGACCAGGGAAAAAACGTGCTGCTGATCATCGACTCCATCACCCGTTTCGCCATGTCATCCCGGGACGTCGGGCTGGCGGCCGGAGAGCCGCCCACCAGCCGCGGCTATACCCCGTCGTTCTTCGCCCAGCTCCCGGTGCTGCTGGAGCGCGCCGGCAGCCTCCAGGGAAGGGGCAGCATCACTGGCATCTACACCGTCCTGGTGGAGGGCGACGACCTGAACGATCCGGTGGGCGACGCCGTCCGCTCCATCGTCGACGGCCATATCGTGCTCTCGCGCAAGCTGGCCAACCGCGGTCATTACCCGGCCATCGAGGTGCTGGAGAGCGTCAGCCGCGTCATGCGCGACGTGGTCGACCCGCAGCACCTGGCGCTGCGCGCCAAGGCGGTCGAGCTGCTGGCGGCCTATCAGGGGGCCGAGGACATGATCGCCATCGGGGCATACAGCGACGGCAGCGACCCGCAGATCGACCAGGCCATAAGGATGATGCCGCGCATCCGGCAGCTTTTCAGCCAGGAGATCGATCGCCGGTTCGCTTACGGCGATGCGCTCCAGGCCCTGAACGCGCTTTTCAAGGCCTGAGGCGGATCGCGTGAAGCGCTTTCGGTTTCGCCTGGCGGCCTTGCTGCGCTACCGCGAGTTTCAGGAGCAGCAGGCCCGGCAGGCGGTTCTGGAGGCCAGCCGCGTGCTGCGGGAGTGCGAGGCCGATCTGGCGCGGCAGCAGGCGGGTCTGGACCAGGCGCGGGCGGCCTGCGAGGGTGAAGCGCTGGGGGGGATGACCGCGGAGCGCTTCCTGCTTTTCACCCGGTTCGTGGCGGGGCTCGAAACCCGGCGCGACGCCGCCCAAGCCCGGCGCCAAAAGCTGTTGAAGGAGCTCGCCGCCTGCCGCAAGCGGCTGGCGGATGCCGTCGTTCAACGCCAAGCCGTGGAAAAACTCAAAGAACGCCGCCAGTCGGAATACGATCAGGACATGGCCAAGGAACTGCAAAAGCAAACCGAGGAAATTGTCCTCATGCACCGGGGCCGGAAGGAAAAAAAATGAAGCGCCGCCGCCGCAACGCCGCCAAAAACCTGCTGGTCAGCCTTTTGATGCTCAAAATCTCCCTGACCCTGGTCTTCCTGGCGGCCCCGCTTTGGGCCCCCGCCAGGGTGCTGCTTGAAAACCATGCCATTGCCGAGGAAACCGGGGTTGCAGCGGCCCAAGCGCCGGCTTCGGTCGACGCCCTGGCTAACGTTGACCCGTCGGCGGCTGCCACCCCCGCCGCTGAGGAGGTCAAACTGACCCTTGCCAGCCTGGAGGAGAAACGCCTGGAGATCGAGAAGGAAAAAGAGCGGCTGAGCGAGCAGCAGGCGCGTTTGGAAAGCTTGAAGGACGAGCTGACGCTCAAGATCGATGAACTCGCCCGAATTCGCCAGGAAGTGGAGGCCAGCCTGGCCGTCAAGGAGCAGCAGGAGACGGAGAAGCGGCGCCTGGCCCGCGAGCAGGAGGAGGCCAAATTGAAACACCTCGTCAAGGTCTACACCAGCATGAAACCCAAAAACGCCGCCGCCCTGATCGACAAACTGGACCTGGATGTCGTGCTCAAACTCTTTGCCCAGATGAAAGGCGAGCAGGTCGGGCAGATTCTCAGTTATGTCAGCCTCGATCGGGCCGCGCTGGTGAGCGAGCGGCTGGCGCAGAACGCCGCCAGCCGCGGCAAATAAACGCCCGAAGCGCTGATAGCCCCGCGAAGTCGGCCCCCGGCAACCCCGGGGGCTTTTTTTTTCTCTTGCGGGGCCGGCGTCGGCCGGGATCTCGACCGGGAACATGCACGGGATAGGCGGCAAAAATTGCCCTCTCCGCCGACCGGCCAGGGCAAAAACTGCAGCCGGATGGCCCGCAATGGAAATCAGGGGCCGCTGAATCTGATTCCAACACACTGAAAAAACGTGGAAAAGTTTTTTTTGTCCGGGTGGCACAGGTGTTGCTCAAGGTCACAGCCAGCGGCAGCACCCACCCGCGACCGGTATCAGAAAAGGGAGTCGGCATGTTGGCACCAGCGTTTCAGATCCCAGCTAATTTGACCACTCCGGCGGTCCCCGCCGGCTCATCGACCGCTCCGGCGGCATGCACGGGAAACTTCGGCCGTGCATTGCAGCGGGCGCTTCAGGCCGGCGCGAGCCGGGAGGCCGGCGCCGCCCCACCCCCCACTGCGGCCCAGCAGGCGCCGACGACCCAATCCCGCTGGCTGCAGCAGTTCAAGACCCAGCTTGAGCTGCGCGGTGTCGACGGCGGCGCCACGGCCGTGGATCGTGCGGGGCTGGCGACGCTGCTGCCGCTGCTCGCCGCGGCGGGTTTCGACGCCCGGGCGGCGGCCGACCTTTTTACCGAGCTGCAGGCCGCCTCCGACACCGGCGAGGTCCGTCTGGCGGACCTATTGGCGGGTTTGCAGGCGGGGGCGGCAGACCCGCCAAACGCATCCGACGACCAAGCTTCGATGCTGGCGCTTTCCAGCCTGCCCTACCTGGAAACCCTGCTCAACGCCTTCGGCATCCCCCCGGCGGATGTGGATCAGGTGGTGGCCGCATCCAAAGTCGAAGGGCAGGGCATCGCCCTAGTGCCGCTGGTGGATGCCCTCAACCGCTGTTTGACGGCGAACCCGGATCTGGCCGGACGGGTAGCGGATGAAAAAACCCGCCTTCAGGCCGCGGAGCTGATGGGGCGCATGGGACTCCAACCAGACGGCCCCCAGGCGGGGGGCGTCCTGAATCTGGAGCAGTTTGTCGCCCGGTTGGAAAAACTGGCCGACCAAACCGCCGGCCCGCGAACCGAGCCGTCGGCGTTGGGGCCCCAAATTGATCGCTTTTTAGAAGGTTGCCGCACATTGGGTCCCCAGGCGCCGACCTCGGCTGAACCGTTTGCGGCCCCCTCCGGGCCGTCCGTGGGTGAAAATGGGATCTCAGCGGTCCCGCCGCCCCACGCCGCCGGCATGCAAGCGCCCCGGAGCGCGCCGGCGTCCCAGGGCCCCCCGCCGGCGGGGGAATCGCCGCCCGGCTCGTCTCCCAAGGCGACCGCCGGTGAAACGGCCCCGACAATCGGGATGCTGGCTGGTGTCGAAAGCCGCGTTTCGGCTGTGACCGGCGGCCCATCGGTGGCCGCAGCGGATTCCGGCCTGCCGGCGCATGTGCTCAACCAGGTGGGCCGCCAGATCGTGCGGGCCCGCCTGAGCGATGCCAGCGAGGTCCGCTTCCAGCTCAAACCGCCGCATCTGGGCCGGATTCAGTTGACCATCGATCAGGGGCCCGAGGGTCTCAAGGTTACCGTCATCACCGAACACCAGGCAGCCCGCGACATGCTGACGGCGCATGCCGCCGAACTGCGCGCGGCGCTCCAGGAGCAGGGGATCCAACTGGCCAAGGTGGATGTCCAGGTCAGCCCCGATTTCGCCCAGACCATGGCCGACAGCCGGCGGGAGTCGGCGCGCGGGCGTTCGGGAAACGCTGCGGCGGCCGCCCGGCGGCCTGAGGGCGCCGACAGCGACCCGGCGGCGGCCGTCCGGTCCCCGCGCGGCGGGCCCGATAACGCCCTCAATATCGTGGTGTAGAGCCCAGCGAACCGAAAAATATAGGGGAGTGATCATGGCAATC
>JASFIY010000299.1:0-4118 GCA_050122415.1 Desulfobacteraceae bacterium | reverse complement strand
CCCTCAGGGCACCTTTTGGGGTGTCCACCACATTGGGCGAAAAAAAACGGGGAAAAGGTCTGGTTTCCCCCGTTTTCCCGCCTCCGGCTCAGGTTTAAGCCGACTATGCGGTCCACGCCACGCCCCGATGCCATTATCGGGCGGTTTTAAAAGTCAGCTGTCGAATTCGTCATTGTTTCGGCGTCGACCGTGGCGCTTGCGTCCTTTGTCTTTCCAACTCATCCCACCGCTGTTTTCGGTTTTTTCTTTTTTTCGGCGGCAGTCCGGGCAACGCTTGGGGGCATCAAAACCTTTTGCGTCGCAGCGTGCTTGTTCAGCCACCGAGAAGACAAAAGATTTTCCGCATTGCATGCAATCAAGAACCATGTCTTTCACAGCGATCCTCATTCAATGGTAGGTTGAAGGCCAAACTTTCAAGCAATCCATGTGCCAAGGTCAGTTTTTTCCTGACGATAAAACGACAGCCGGCCATGTCAGGGTTGGAATATCCCGGGGTGGGGACTCTTTTAAGCCGGCGGCAAATCGCCGTTTTACAGGGCCATGACCCCCTGCCGGCGAAATTCGGTTGCGAAGTAAAAAAGCGGAACTTTAAATTCTGAAAACGCGCCCCTGGCCCGCGAGGCTGCACTTGTCGGCGAAATTCAAACCGGCGCCGAGGGGTTTCTTTGGATTGACTTTTGGGAAAATTACCAATATACAGTCCTTCCGATTAACCATTTGAAATTTTTCTCCATTTTATCGTGACAGGCACGAATCGGCCTGCCGGCTGAGCGGTGGGCCGGCCGTGGAGGGATCGAATGAAATCAGCGCTCATCGCCTCCTCCCAAACCGAAACCAGCGCCCAGATTCAGTCCCGGCTGAAAAACGAGTTCGCCATCGAGCGCGTGGCGACCCGCGCCGAAGCTTTGGCTGCGCTGCAGAACAAGCGACACGATCTGGTTTTCGTCGATCTCGAAGTTCTCTGCGAATCGCACCGGCAGGAGGATTTCAAGGGCGCCTTGCAGGCCTTCTGGCGCAGCCATCCCGCAGCCCGGGTGGTGGTGGTCACAGCCCAGGACACCCTACGGGAAGCGGTTAAGGCCGTAAAGGCCGGCGCCAGCGACTACATCCTGCGCCCCATCAATGCCGAAGAGCTTTCCTTTGTGACCCGCAAAATTTACGAAGCCCTCCTCCGTCAGTCCGAACTGGACTACCTGCGGGATCGCTTTTGGCAGGCAGCGGACCACGAAGTCCTGCAGACCCGCAGCGATGCCATGCGTCAGGTATTCTACAAAATCAGATCCGTCGCCCCGACCCGCAGCACGGTCCTGCTGGTCGGGGAAACCGGCACCGGCAAGAGTGTTCTGGCCAAGCTGATCCACCGCCACAGCAACCGCCGCGACTGCCAGTTGATCAGCGTCCACTGCGGCGCCATTCCCGATTCCCTTCTGGAAAGCGAACTCTTCGGTCACGAGAAAGGCGCCTTTACCGGCGCGGTGCGCAAGAAACTCGGCAAGTTCGAAATCGCCAAAGGCGGCACGATTCTGCTGGATGAAATCGGCACCATCACACCGGCGGCCCAGATAAAACTGCTGGGCATTCTGCAGGACGGCATTTTCCAGCGGGTGGGCGGTGAAGACACCATCGACGCCAACGTGCGCGTGATCGCCGCCACGAATGCCGACCTCAAGGAAATGGCGGAGAGCGGCGCTTTTCGCAAAGACCTCTTTTACCGACTGAATGTCTTTCCCATTGAAGTGCCGCCCCTGCGCGCGCGCCGGGAGGACATCCCTTTTTTTGTGGCCGATTTCCTGGAAAAGCTCAACCGCTTCCAATCCAAGTCGGTTCACGGCGTGCACCCCCAGGTTTTAGAAGCACTGCAGCGCTACAACTGGCCGGGGAACATCCGTGAGTTGGAGAACCTGTTGGAACGGGCCTATATTTTGGAAAAATCGGCCATTTTGACCCCCGAGAGCTTCCCCGGTGAACTGTTTGAGTGCTCCCCCTTGTCAGCCGAGATGCCGGTCAACGGGGCGCTGCGACTGGCCGAGGCCCGTCGGCTCGGCATCGCCCAAATCGAACGGCGCTATATCCAAGAGCTTCTCAGCCGGAACCATGGGCGCATCAACCAGTCAGCCGCCGAAGCGGCCGTGTCCCCCCGCCAGCTTCACAAGCTGATGAAAAAACACGGCATCCGCAAAGAGGAATTCAAGCCTCCCCGCTGAGGCCGGCCCAACCACACCCTCGCCCGCGGCACCGCCCGCCGATGGCCGGCGGACAAAACCCCACATGGAATTCGTTTGTAATACTTTTGTAAAACCCCCGGTCCGACTTGTCTCCCGCCCTGCCCTCGGCGTAAGTTCCATCCAGCCGACCGGCTGCCGAAAATCGCGGCGCCGAGGACCCATCGCCGCTTTTCGACAGCACCTGCAAGGAGCCTGTCAGATGAAACCTTTGACCCGCATTCCCGGACCCCTTCGAGGGGCCCTGGTCCTGAGCATTTACCTGATCAACACATCCTTTTGGTTTTTGCCGCTATTCAGTCTGACCCTCTTGAAATTTTGCATTCCCATTCCCGCTTTTCGCCGTTTCGTGACCCGCGTTCTGCACGGGCTGGTAGCCCAATGGGTATCGATTAACAACCTGGCCCAACGGCTTTTCTGCGACACCCGCTTGGAGGCCACGGGGCTGGAACAACTGCGACCCAGGGGTTGGTATCTGGTGATCGCCAACCATCAGTCGTGGGTGGATATCCTGGTTCTGCAGCGGGTGTTCAACCGCAGAATTCCGCTTTTGACCTTTTTCATCAAAAAAGAGCTCATCTGGTTTCCGCTCCTGGGGCAGGCGTGGTGGGCCCTGGAGTTTCCCTTCATGAAACGCCACTCCACCGCTTACCTGAAAAAGCACCCTGAAAAACGGGGTCAAGACATCGCGGCCACCCTCAAGGCCTGCGAAAAGTTCAAGCACCAGCCCATCGCCCTGATGAACTTTATCGAAGGCACGCGCTTCACCCCCGAAAAACACCGGCGCAGCGGATCCCCCTACGCCAACCTGCTGCGCACCAAAGCCGGGGGGATGGCGCTGGTCTTGAGCACGGTGGGCCGACGCCTGCACCGCATCCTGGATGTCACCATCGTTTACCCCGATGGCCCCAAGAGCTTCTGGGAATTTGCCTGCGGCAAGATCGAGCGGATCCATGTGCAGGTCGATCAGATACCGGTCTCCCCCTGGATGATGGGGGACTATGTTGCCGACCGGGCCTTCAGGCGTCAATTCCAAGCCTGGCTAAACGACCTGTGGACCCAAAAAGACCAGCGCATCACGGCGCTTCTGGCCGCCAGCCGCAAGGCTGAATCCCGGGAGCGGGCGCATTCGAGCAGCGCTGAAGCGCCGCGCACCGAGGAGCTGCTGTCCAATCAGCGATAGTTCACCCAAGGCCCGCAGCCCATCACGTCTTTGACCATCCCGCCCTGATTTGACTTTTCACTCGCCACCCCCTATGATTTTCCCCAACCTGGCTGACTCGCGGCCGCGGTTGCCGCCCCCCCACTGAACCCCCAAGGAAAGGCGCTTTACCCGATGGTTCTGGTAATCGGTGAGGTGTTGTTCGACGTGTTTCCGGATTACCGCCGAATTGGTGGGGCGCCTTTCAATTTCGCCTTTCATCTGCAGCGACTCGGTGAAGCAGTGCAGTTTGTTTCGCGCATCGGGTTCGATGACCCCGGACGCGAGGTGCTGGCCTTTGTTGAAAGATGGGGCTTGGGCACCGAGGGTCTGCAGCTGGACCCAGCGCATCCAACCGGCATGGTGCGGGTCAGCCTGGACAGGGCCGCCGTGCCCACCTTCGACATCCTGCCGGACATGGCCTACGACCACATCGAGATAAACGACGCGCTGCAAAACCTGCTGGCCACCCCGCCGCGTCTGATCTACTTCGGCACCCTCGCCCAGCGCACGCCGCAGGGTTTTCGCACCCTGCAAAACCTGTTGCGCCGCCGCCAACCGGAAACCCGCGCCTTCTGTGACATCAACCTGCGCCCCGAGAGCTACAATGATCAGGTCATCCTGGCATCGCTCCGCCAAACCGACGTCCTCAAGCTCAGCTCCGAGGAACTCCAGGTGCTGCGCGGCATCGTCGG
>JASFIY010000298.1:0-4135 GCA_050122415.1 Desulfobacteraceae bacterium | reverse complement strand
GTTTTCACCCGGCCCTCAAGCCTTCGGGCGCCTGCAAGCTCTGCGCGGTGGAGGTGCCGGTGCACAGCGGTAAAACCGGCACCCTGCTCTCCTGCATCCTCAAGGCCAGAGACGGTCTGGTGGTCAAGACCCAATCGCCGAGCGTTGTCCGGGCGCGCACCAAGGCCTTTCGCAACCTGCTGCAGATGGCGCCCCAGTCGGAAAAAATCCGGCAATTGGCCGATGCATTCGACATCGACCTGGGGCCGCGGCCCGACGGCTGCATCCGCTGCCGTCTGTGCATTCGGGTCTGCAAGGAAATCGTCGGCCCCGGAGCCCTCAAGATGGTGAAGCGCGACGGGCGCGACTTCGTGGTCCCGCTGGAGGGGCTTTGCATCGGCTGCGGCACCTGTGCCAATATTTGCCCGACCGGGGTCATCCGCGTCGTGGACAGGGAGGATGTGCGCACCATCAGCATCCGCGACGAGATCATCGGCCAACACCCCCTGACCATCTGCGAGGGCTGCGGCAAGCGTTTCGCGACCCCCCGCTTCCTGAACCACATCCACCAGCGCACCCTGCCGCACCCGGACGTCAAGATCCACCACCGCTACTGCCCCACCTGCGCCAAGCTCTTTTCGGACCGGGTGCAGACCACCCGCGAGCACCCGCTGAAACCGCCCAAGGCGTTCTGAACTCAGCCACCCGCGACGAGCGCCGGATGCCGCAGCGCTTTCCGGCGCCCGCCGCGGAAGCGACCATTCTCCCGCACGCCCTTTCACAAGGCGCTTGCCAAAGACCGCCGCCGATGCCATAATTTAAAAAATCCGGAGCTGCGGCATGCAATCTTTTTTCCTGAGCCTGGTAACCCTCGCCTGCCTGCTGACCACCGCATGCGAGCCGCAGGAAAAGCCCCTGACGGTGGACCTCTCCCAACGGGAGCCGCTGCGGCTCGCCGAGGACCCGGCGGCGGTGACCTATGCCTATCTGCCCCAATACACCCACCGGGCCTCCCATCAGCGGCACCACCTCCTGGTAGCCTATCTCCAGCGCCAGACCGGGCGGAAATTCCGCCAGGTGTTCCCCGATTCCTTCGACCGGCACCTGGAAATGATCGGCCAAGGCCGCATCGACATCTCCTACAGCAACCCCTTTTTTTACATCACCGCGGATCGGCGCTACGGCAGCCGTGCCTTTGCCGCAGCGCTGGAGGCCTACGGCGGACGTTTTTTTCGGGGGCAGATCATCTGCCGGGCGGACAACCCCGAAATCCGGACCCTCGCCGACTGCCGCGGCAAACGCTGGATCGCAGTCGCCCCCAGCTCTTCCGGGGGCTACCTCTATCCCCTGGGGCTTTTCAAGGACAGCGGCGTCGACCCCGCGGATTTCGCCGAAATCGCCTTCGCCCCGGGGGTCGCGGGCAAACAGGAACGGGTGGTCATGGCGGTTTTGGCCGGGAAATACGATTTCGGCACGGTGCGCGAGGGGGCATTGGGCCTGCTGGCCGACCGCATCGATCTTTCCGACCTGCGGGTGGTGGCCGCCACGCCCTGGTACCCGGGGTGGGTTTTTTCAGCCCGCGCCGGGCTGGACCCACACCTGCTGCAGACCATTGCAGCGGCGCTGCTGAAACTCGATTTGGGGAACCCCGAGGACCGCAAAATTTTGGAGGCGGCAGACTTGACCGGCATCGTGGCAGCCCGGGATGAGGATTACGACAGTGTGCGGGAGCTGGCCAGACGTCTGGGCCTCGACCAGACACCGTAAACGGGCGACCGCGGGGCCGTCTCCTGCCGACTGCGGCACAACCAGAGGGCATCATGCGCATCGGATTTCGCACCAAATTTTATATCGGTCTCTTTTCCATGCTGCTGCTGCTGGGGGTCATCACCTGCATCGTGGTCACGCGGGTGATGCAAACCGCCCTGCTGGAGGAAAACCGCAAACTGGGGCTCGCCATCGGGACGAGCCTTGCGGCCCAGGCCGTCGAGCCGACCCTGGCCATGGATTTTCTGCTGCTCAGGTCCCTGATGATCGATACCCTGAGGCTGGAGAAGGAGATCCGCTACGCCTTTATCCAGGATGCCGGCGGCGCCCCCCTGGCCCATAGCTTCGAGGGCGGCTTCCCCTCCGCCCTCAAGACGGCCAACGCCGTCGCCGCCGACCAGCCCTTCCAGATCCGGTTCCTCAACACCGGGGCGGAGCTGGTTTACGACTTCGCGATCCCGATTCTGGCCGGCGAGGAACGCCTGGGCACCCTGCGCCTGGGCCTCACCCACAACCGGGTGCGCCAGGCGGTGGGACACCTGGTCTGGGTTTTGGTGATGTCCACGGGATTCGTCCTGCTGGTGGCCGGCTTCGTGGGCGCCGGCCTGCTGCGGCACGTGACCTGGCGCATCGAGCGCCTGCACCGTTCCACCGAAGAGGCCCTCAGGGGCAACCTGGAAGTCCACGCCGCGCCGCCGCTCAAAAAGAACTGCTGGGAGATCATGGCCTGCGCCAACCAGGACTGCCCCGCCTACCAGGACGTTTACCACCGCTGCTGGTATCTGGCGGGAACCCTCTGCCCGTATTGCGCGGCGGGCGATTATGCCCAGAAAATCGGGGATTGCGCCCAGTGCCCGGTCTACCGGCGCTGCGCCGGCGACGAGATCCAGACCCTGGCCGAAAGCTTCGATTCCATGGTGCTGTCGCTGCGCACCCACCTCAGCGACTTGCGCGACGCCGAAAAAACCCTCAAGGATCAACGCCAGCTGCTGCGGACCGTCCTCGACGGCATCCCCGACTTCATCACCCTGCAGGACCGGCACGCGAGCTATCGGGCCGTCAACAAGGCCTTCGGCCGGATCCTGGGCCGGAATGTGGCCGAAATCGTCGGCAAGACCAACTTCGACCTCCTGCCGCGCCGCATGGCCGAAAAGTTCCAGGCCGAAGACCAGGCCATCTACGCCACCGGAAAATCGCTGGTCAAGGAAACCCGCACCCGGACCCCGTCGGGCGAGCGCTGGTTTCACGTCGTCAAACTGCCCATCTACGACGCTGACGGCCACCACGCCGGCTTCCTGTGCACCGGCCATGACATCACCGATCTCAAGCGGATCCAGGAGCAGCTTTACCAGGCCCAGAAAATGGAGGCCATCGGCCGGCTGGTCGCCGGCATCGCCCACGAAATCAACACCCCGCTGGGCATTGCGCTGGGCTTCGTGCAGGTGCTGCGGGAGGAGGAGGCAGCCGACAGCCAGATCGGGCGGGACCTGGAAACGGTTGAAAAACAGATCCAGGTCTGCAAGAAAATCGTCGCCGACCTGCTCAAATTTTCCCGTCAGAGCGACACCCGGCATCTACCGCTGGACATCAACGAGACCATCGAAGAGGTCCTCGCGGTGGTGGCCCACACCCTGGAGATCAATCGCGTGAAACTGAAGCGCCGCTTGGCCGAAAACCTGCCGATCGTCATCGGCGACCGCGAAAAGCTCAAGCAGGCCTTCATCAACCTGATCAACAACGCCTTCGACGCCATCGGCAGCGACGGCACCATCACCATCGCCAGCCGCTTGGATCCCGTTTCCCGGGAGGTCATCGTCACGGTGACGGACACCGGTCCGGGGATCCCCCCCGAGAAAAGGGACCGTATTTTCGAACCGTTTTTCACCACCAAGCCGGTGGGCAAAGGGACCGGCCTGGGGCTTTCGCTGAGCTTCAGCATCGTGGAGGAACACGGCGGCCGGCTGAGCCTCGAGAGCCCCGGCGGCGAACCGGCGGCCGGGGGCGGCGCCACATTTGCCATCCGGCTGCCGGCGGCCCCGGGCGAACCCGCTGTCCCGGAGCCCGGCGGGCGCGGCAACCAGCCCGCCGGGCGGGCGCTTCAGCCCGGCTGAGACCGCGCCACGGCAGGTGCCCCGGGTCCTACCCCCCAAAAAATATCCCCCCACGGGAAGGAGATGAACATGGCGACAATCCTGGTCTTGGACGACGTACCCGATGCCGGCGCACTCATCCGGCGCATCCTTGAAAAGAAAGGCCACCTGATCGAGGCCTTCACCGAGGAGGAGGACGCCCTGACGCGGATCCGCAAGGGCGGCGTTGACCTTGCGATCCTGGACATCAAGCTCAAGAAGATGAGCGGGGTCGAGGTGCTGGCGGAGATCAAGAAAAT
>JASFIY010000297.1:0-4139 GCA_050122415.1 Desulfobacteraceae bacterium | reverse complement strand
ACACGGCTGATTTCGGCGTTTTGCGCCTGATCGTCGACAACACCGCAAAGGCCGAAGCGGCCCTCAAGGCCAAAGGCTTCACCGTCGGCAAAACCGATGTGGTGGCGGCCGAGGTCGAGGACCGCCCCGGCGGGCTGCACCGGATTCTGCAGCTCCTGCACGAGGGGCAGATCAACGTGGAGTACATGTACGCCTTTGTTCAGCAAAGCGGCAACAACGCCGTGATGATCTTCCGCTTCGACCAGATCGAGAAGGCGGTGGCGCTGCTGCGCCAAAACGGCGTCACCGTGATCGATGACGACCGCATCTACAAACTATAGGAAAAGGAGAGGTCGCATGAGCGCAACAACATCCATCCGCAGGTGTCTTTCACCCGTCATGGCCCTTGTCATCGGGGGTTTGCTGGCCTTCTGCCCGGCCCTGCAGGCGGCCGAGAGCCTCAAGATCGGGGGGGTCTTTTCGGTCACCGGCCCGACCTCCTTCCTGGGCGACCCCGAAAAAAAGAGCATGGAGATGGTGGTCGACGCCATCAACAGCGCCGGCGGAATCGACGGCCGGCTGCTGGAAGCCGTCATCTACGACACCGAAGGCGACCCACAGCGCGCGGTCAACGCGGTCAGCAAGCTGATCAACCGCGACGGGGTGATCGCCATCATCGGCCCCAGCCTGACCCCCACCACCCTGGCGGTCAAAAACCTGGCGATCAATGCCAAGGTGCCGCTGATCAGCTGCGCCGCCGGGATCCAGATCACCGAACCGGTCACCCCCTGGGTGTTCAAGACCGCCCAGAGCGACGTTCTGGCCGTGGCCACCGTTTACGGCCACATCCAGCGAAGCGGACTGAAGAACGTCGCGCTGCTCAGCGTGGCCAACGCCTTCGGGGAAAGCGGCAAGGAGCAGCTGGAGCAGCAGGCCCCGGCCTTCGGGCTGCAGGTGGTCGCGGCCGAAAAATTCGGGGCCAAGGATTCGGACATGACCGCCCAGCTGACCAAGATCCGCAAAGCCGCCCCTGACGCGGTGATCTGCTGGGGAACCAACCCCGGACCGGCGGTGGTGGCCAAGAACTTCGGCCAACTGGGCCTTGAAATGCCCCTCTACCAGAGCCACGGGGTGGCCTCCCCCAAATTCATCGAGTTGGCCGGCAGCGCCGCCGAGGGTATTTTACTGCCCACCGGCAAAATTCTGGTGGCCGGCCTGCTGCCCGCCGACGATCCCCAGAAGCCGGTGCTGGAAGCCTATATCCAGCAGTTCGAAAGCCGCTTCCAGATGCCGGTCTCCGGCTTCGGCGGCTATGCCTATGATGCCATGCAGCTTCTGGCCAAGGCCCTGGCCGGCACCGACGGCGACCCGGACAAAGTGCGGGCCAATCTCGAGCAGATCACGGGCCATGTCGGGGTGTCGGGGGTCTTCAATTTCTCCCCCAGCGATCACAACGGCCTGGGGGCCGATGCCTTTGTCATGGTGCGGATCCAAGACGGCAAATGGGAGCTGATCCAGGAGTGATTCCGATCTGAAACCGGTCCGCCCGGGGCCCCGCATCCCGCAGGGCGGGATGCGGGCGCCCCCGGAAAGAAGGCGCCACCAGGAAGGGCCCATGCAGGAACTTTTGCAGTACCTTTTCTCCGGCATCACCAACGGTGCGATCTATGCCGTCATCGCCATCGGTTTCGTCCTGCTCTTCAACGCCACCGAGCTGATCAATTTCGCCCACGGGGAGTTCGTCATGCTGGGGGCCCTGGGGATGGTCACCCTCTACAGCGGCCTGGAACTGCCCCTGGCGGCGGCATTTCTGCTGACCACCGCGGGGGTGAGCGCTGTGGGGTTTCTCTTCGAGCGCCTCGCCATTCGGACGGTGAAACGCCCGGACGCCATCGTGCTGGTGATCATCACGGTGGGGGCCTCCATTTTTCTGCGCGGCGTCGGGATGCTCGGCTGGGGCAAGGACGCGCACAGCGTCGCCCCGTTTTCGGACCACCCGCCGCTGACCATCGCCGGCGCCAACCTGCTGCCCCAGAGCCTCTGGATTCTGACCATCGTCCTGGCAGCGGTCCTCGGCCTGCACCTTTTTTTCACCCGCTCCCTGACCGGCAAGGCCATGTTGGCCTCCGCCATCAGCCGGCGGGCGGCCTGGCTGGTGGGGATCCCCACCGGGCGGATGGTGCAGCTGGCCTTTGTTCTGAGCGCGGCAATGGGGGCGGTGGCCGGCGTCATCATCGCCCCGATCACCATGTGCAGCTACGACATGGGTACGCTCCTCGGCCTGAAAGGATTCTGCGCGGCCATGCTGGGGGGACTCGGCAGCCTGTGGGGGGGGGTGCTGGGCGGTTTTCTGCTGGGCGTGCTGGAGGCCCTGGGGGTGGGGTTTGTGTCCTCTTCCCTCAAGGATGCCATCGCCTTCGTCCTGCTGCTGCTGATTCTCTACATTCGCCCGGCGGGTCTGCTGGGCGCCCGCAAGGTGCAGAGGTTTTAGGGTGCCCATGGCCGCCCGCTATCTTCGCCGCAACCGGGCCTACCTCGTCTTTCTCGGCGTCGTGGGCGTCACCGGCTGGCTGGTGCAAAACGCCTACTACTTCCAGGTCCTGACCTTCATCGGGATCAATACCCTGCTGGCCCTGGGGCTCAATCTGCTGATGGGCTACGCCGGCCAGATTTCCCTCGGGCATGCCGCCTTTTACGGCGTCGGCGCTTACACCACCGCCGTTCTGACCGCCACCTGGGGCCTTTCCCCGGGGCTGGCGCTGCCCTGCGCCCTGGCCATCGCCGCGCTGGTGGCGCTGGTGGTGGGGCTGCCGACCCTCAAGCTCTCGGGCTACTACCTGGGCATGGGGACCCTGGGCTTCGGCATGATCGTCCACATTCTGCTGCGGGAGTGGACCGACGTCACCGGCGGGGCTTCGGGGTTTATCGGCATTCCGCCGCTGCAGTTCGGGCCGATCGCCTTCACGGATCCGCGCGCTTACTTCTATCTGGTCTGGGCCACGGTCCTGCTGAGTTTCATGCTCAGCCACCGCCTGATACGCTCCCGGGTGGGGCGCGCCCTGCGCTCCATCCACGACAGCGAGCACGCCGCCCGGGCGGTGGGGGTCGACACCCAGCGCCTCAAGCTGCAGGTCTTTATCTTCAGCGCGGTCCTGGCGGCGCTGGGCGGTTTTTTCTATGCCCATCTGGTCAATTTTATCAGCCCCGACTCGTTCAACTTCCTGGTGTCGGTGCGCATGGTGACCATGGTGGTGATCGGCGGGATGGCCAGCGTCTGGGGGGCGCTGCTGGGCGCCTGCCTGTTGACGCTGCTGCCCGAGTGGCTGCACGCTTTCTCGGACTTTGAAATGCTGGTCTATGGGTTGATTCTGATGCTGGTGATGATTCTGCTGCCCCAGGGGTTGACCCGGGGACTTCTGGATGTCTATGAGCGCAGCCGCAAAAACGCAAGCTGAAGAAGCGCCCCTGCTGCAGCTCTCTTCGGTCAGCAAGGCCTTCGGCGGGGTCCAGGCTTTGTTGGATGTGGGTTTCCAGGTGGCGCCGGCCAGCATTCAGGGGCTGATCGGGCCCAACGGGGCCGGCAAGACCACCCTTTTCAACATTATATCGGGTTTCTACCCCCTCGACCGGGGTGAAATCCGCTACGCCGGCCGCGACACCGGCGGCCGCTCCAACACCGAGCTGGTTCGGCTGGGCATCACCCGGACCTTTCAGAACGTCGAGCTCTTCGAAAGCATGAGCGCCCTGGAAAACGTCATGGTGGGGCAGCATGTGCGGTCCCGCTGCGGTTTCTGGGGCGCCCTTTTGCGAACTCCCGGGATGCGCCGCGAGGAGCAGAAAATTCGCGACCGCGCCATGGCGCTGCTGGAATTCGTCGGACTCGGGGCTGTGGCCGATGGCCGCAGCGGCGACCTACCGTTCGGCTGGCAGCGGCTGCTGGAGATCGCCCGGGCGCTGGCCGCCGAGCCGCGTCTGCTGCTGCTGGACGAACCGGCCGCCGGGCTGAATGCGGTTGAAACCCGTGAACTGGCCATCCTGCTGCTGCGGATCAAAGCCGAGGGCGTCACCCAGCTGCTGGTGGAACACGACATGAGCCTGACCATGGAGATTTGCGACCGGATCGCGGTCCTGGACCAGGGGCGGTTGATTGCCGAGGGCCG
>JASFIY010000296.1:0-4143 GCA_050122415.1 Desulfobacteraceae bacterium | reverse complement strand
GCGGTCCTGGTGAGCATTCCGCTCTACGTGGTGGGCATGCAGCGCCTGGGGGTGCAGGGGGTGGCCCTGGCGGTTTCGCTCTCGGTCATCCTGCAGGTGGTGGTGCTCTACGCCCTCTGGAACCGGCGGACCGTCAACCCCGGCAGTCGGCAGGTCTACCGCTTCTACCTGAAGATCATGGCCCTCAGCCTTCCCCTGGGGCTGCTGCTCTCGGGTGGTCGGCAGGCGCTGCGGGCGCTGCTGCCGGCCCCCGACAGCTTTGCCGGCAGCCTGGGGGTCGTCCTGGGCACTGCCGGCCTCTGCGTCGCAGCCCTGACCCTCCTCGGTCACCGCCTGGGTATTGGGGAGATCGACGACTTGCTGGCCCGCGTCTGGGCCCGCTTGCGATCTTAACCTCTGGTTTGCCAGGGCGTGCCGTAGGCCTCGCGGTGCACCTTGTCGTAGGTCAGGCTGGCGAAGGGGTGGGGCGCCTTGTCCTCGGCGGGGTAGCCGATGGCCATGATCGCCGCGACCTCCATGCCGGCCGGCAGCCCCAGCAGGTCGGCGACGTAGGCGCCCGCCGACTGGGACTCGCTGTGCATCCGTTTGCGGATCTGGACCCAGCAGCTGCCCAGCCCCAGGGATGCCGCTGCCAGGTGCAGGAAAATGGTGGCGATGGCGGCGTCCTCGACCCACACATCCGAGCGCTGGGGGTCGGCGCAAACCACGATCCCCAAGGGGGCCTCCTTCAAAAAAGCAGCCCCGTGGGGCTTGCTGCGCGCGAGGCTGGCGAGCCGTTCGCGGTCCTCCACCACCACGAACTGCCAGGGGTCGAGGCCCCGGGATGACGGGGCCCGAAGGGCCGCTTCGACCAATTGGGCGACCGCCTCGGGGGCCACCGGTTTTTGCAGGAAACGGCGGATGCTGCGCCGTCGGGTTACCAGATCAAGGAACATGGGGGACCTCGTCATCAAAATGAGGCGCTCGAAACCACGCCGGGTTGGGTTCATTCAAAATTTTTGAGGAAATCGTCGGCCTCCCGGACCGATTGGGCGATGGCGGCGATCAGGGATTGGACCTCGATCTCGATACCGTCCGCTTCCCGCTGCAGCGCGCCCACGGCCCGGGCGTTGAGATTGTGCTTGAGGTAGAGCACGTAGTCGCGCAGTTGGCGCAGCACCGGTTCCATCCGCGCCTCGGCCTGGGTCATGGCGCGCTGCAGCCGCGCCCAGCGGGTCTGGGTGTCGCGCAGCTGCCGGCGGCTCTGGTCGCGGAGGTTCGGGTTGGAGATTTGGGTGATTTCGCGCTCCCATTCCACGAAAAGATCCGCGGCGATTCGCTCCACATTCCCGATGCGTTCGCGCACGGCCTCGGCCCGTTTCTCACAGGCCTCGAGGTCCCGGCTGAGCCGGCGGTAGAATTTTTCCAGATCGCCGCCTTCAAACCCGTAGATCTCCTGGATGCGGGTCAGGGCGTCCTTGAATTGCGCCGAGGCTTTCTGCTGGTCGCTGCTGGCCTTGTCCACCTGGTCGCGCAGCAGGTGCCGCTTTTCCTTTCCCACCTGCTCCCACATGGCGTAATAGGCCCGTTGACATCCGACCGCCGTCAACCACACCAACGCCAGGACCAGCAGCGCGCCGCGCAGGCGCAAACCGAATTTCATGGCAGCCTCCCGCTGGCGGGCCAAAGGCGGCATCAGCCTACCCTCTGGCGACAAAGTCCACCGCGATGATCTGCTCCGCGAAGGTCTTGAGGATTTCGAGGACTTTCTGATGTTCGGGGTGTTCCTGATAGCGTTTGAGGGCCTCCAAATCCTTGAAGCCGGCCAGCAGGCCGAAATCGTAGGAGCGTTCCGAACGCACCACATCCAACCCGAAGTCCAGGCTTTCGATCTCCGCGATCTGCCGGGGCAGATCCGCCAGCTGTTGCTCCAGTTCGGCGAAGGCCGCCTCGCTGACATCCGCCCGGAGTTTGAACATCACCATGTGTTGGATCATGCGGTTTCCCTTTCGTCCGTTAAAAGACTTTTATCTTGGTTTTCAGGTGAGTTGGCCGCAGCATGGCAGAAAAAGGGACTGGCATCAAGCCCCTTTTGGGCGCTTGCCCCACCCGCTGAACCGAACTTTCGCTGAGCCCCCGATTGTGTTACACAGCATTCGCCCCGCGCCCGCTGCGGGGCGCGACCGTTCGGCCCCTTTCCAAACGGGGACCCGAGCCATGTTGACCTTCCTGCACGCCTGCGTTTTGAAATGCCCGGGGGAGTTGGTCCGCCCGCGCCTGCCGGCCGACCTGCTGGTCGTGCGCGCGCTGGCCGGCTGACGGCCTTCCGAAGGAGACGCGATGACCCGCGAGGAAATCAGCTGGATTCTTTACGATGTGGCCAACTCGGCCTTTGTCCTGATCGTGGTGACGGCCGTGATGCCGATTTTCTTCAAGGACATCGCAGCCGTCGGCCTCGATCCCGCCGTTTCAACGGCCCACTGGGGTTTCGCCAATTCCCTGGCCTCGCTGCTGCTGGCCCTGCTGGCGCCGGTGCTGGGCAGCATCGCCGATTACCGCTTTCTCAAGAAGCGTTTTCTGCTGGCCTTTTTCGGGCTCGGGGTGGGCGCCACCCTGATGCTGACCACCGTCCAGCCGGGCGACTGGCGTTTCTGTCTGGCGATCTACGTGCTGGCCAAGGTGGGGTATGCCGGCGCCAATCTCTTCTACGACGCCTTCCTGGTGGATGTCGCCCCCCCTGAGCGAATGGACTGGGTCTCGGCGGTGGGCTACGCCGCCGGCTACATCGGCAGCGTGGTGCCCTTTCTCTGGGTGCTGCAGCTCATCAGCCGGGCAAGTGCCGCAACCCCCGGCGCAGTCCTGCCGGAGGGCGCGGCGCGACTGGGGTTCGCCGGCGTGGCCGTCTGGTGGTTGATCTTCACCATCCCCCTGGCGCTGTTCCTGCAACAGAAGCATTTTCTGCCGCCTTCCCGCCGGCCGGTGGCTGACAGTTTCAGGCGGCTGTGGCGGACCCTGGGGGAGATTCGGCGCTACCGCAACGTCTTCCTCTTTCTGGTGGCCTATTTTTTCTATATCGACGGGGTGGATACGATCATCGTGATGGCCACCGCCTACGGCCGGGATATCGGTCTGGGGGTCGATGTCCTGATCCTGGCGATTTTGACCATCCAGCTGGTCGCCTTTCCCTTTACCCTGCTCTACGGGCGTCTGGCCAGGGCTTTTCCGGGCAAGACCATGCTCTACGTCGGCATCGGGGTCTACATGGTCATCGTGCTGCTGGCCTTCTTTCTGCCGGACGCGGGCTCCATGCGCGCCAAGACGATTCTTTTCTGGGTCCTGGCCGTTCTGGTGGCCACCTCGATGGGCGGCATCCAGGCCCTCAGCCGCTCATACTTCGGGCGTTTGATTCCCGCCGAGCGCTCGGCCGCGTTCTTCGGATTCTACAATATCTTCGGGAGATTCGCCGCCATCGTGGGGCCCTTTATGATGGGTGTCGTCAGCCGTGCGAGCGGCAGCTCGCGCTTCGGGGTATTGAGCATCCTGGTGCTTTTTGTTATTGGGGGGATCGTTTTGAGGCGTGTGCGAACCGACTGAGGGCGGGAGGTGGCGGCGACATGACAGTGAAGCTGATCCGAAATGAAAAATTGGCCAACGGCCTGACGCTGGAGTTGCTGGACCTTTCCCGGCCGCTGGCCGGCGATCGCTGGGCGGTGGCCGTGGTGGCCCGCGTTGCGGTGCCGGTCACCGCCCAGAGCGCCGGCGCGGCGGCCGACAACTGGACCGAGGTCCGGGATTTGTTGGGCCCGGAGGTGGTCTACGAGAAGAAGCTGGCGCGCCATTTCGTTGACGCGGCCCAAAAGGACGCCCAAGTTGCCGCCCTGGTGGCCTCCTTCTGCGAACAGGCCCTGCCCTATATCGCCCGCCCGCTGTTCGTCCTGCGCTTTATCGGCCAACGCTACCGCGAAGCGCTGGCCAAACGGGGCTGGTATCCGGAAGAAAACACGTCCGGGGAAACCTCCCCGGCTACTCCGGAAAGCGCGCGTTGATCTCCATGAAGGCATCGATCTCGGCCAGCAGCAGATCCACCAGGCCGGGGTCGAACTGGCGGCCGCGTTCGGCGCGGATATAGTCGCGCACCTTGTCCAGTTCCCAGGCATCCTTGTA
>JASFIY010000295.1:0-4146 GCA_050122415.1 Desulfobacteraceae bacterium | reverse complement strand
CCGGCCGGCCGTGGCCGCCCGGGCCTGATCCTGCGGCCGCGGCGCGAACCGGCCGCAACCCCTTTCCGATCATCGGGGTTTGCCCATCCATCACATTTTTGAAAGGAGAATAAGGAAATGAAAAGCGTTCTGCAGGCGTTGATCTTCGCCCTGGTTGCCGTGCTGGCCTTCTCGGTCGGCGCGGCCGCGGCGGCGGAGGAACTCAAGGAAATCACCCTCGGCATCATCCCCACCGAATCCACCGCTTCCGCCATGACGGGCTTTGAGCCGTTCCGGGCCGATATGGAAAAGGCCCTGGGCATTCCGGTCAAGCTCTTCATGGCGCCGGATTACGCAGGCGTGATCGAGGCCATGCGCTTCAACAAGGTCCAGATCGCCTGGTTTGGCAACAAATCCGCCATCGAGGCCGTCAACCGCGCCGACGGCGAGGTGTTCGTGCAGACCGTGGACGTCACGGGCAACCCGGGCTACTGGTCGCTCATCGTGGTCCACAAGGACAGCCCCCACCAGACCATCGAGGACATCATCCGCGACGGCCAGAACCTGACCTTCGGCAACGGCGATCCCAACAGCACCTCCGGCTATCTCATCCCCACCTACTACATCTGGGGCCAGCACGGCATCGATCCGGCCAAGCACTTCAAGTTGGTGCGCAACGCCAACCATGAGACCAACCTGATGGCGGTGGCCAACAAGCAGGTGGACTTCGCCACCAACAACACCGAAAATTGGGACAAGTTCGCCAAGGCCCACCCCGACCTGATCAAAAACGTGCGCGCCGTCTGGAAAAGCCCGCTGATTCCAAGCGATCCCATGGTGTGGCGCAAGGACCTTTCCAAAGAGTGGAAGAGCCGGATCAAGGGCTTTTTCCTGGCATACGGCCGCATCGGCCCCGAGAAAGAGCAGCAGCTGGCGGTCCTCAAGGGGATGAGCTCCGGCTGGGCCCCCTTCCAGGACTCCTCCAACCACCAACTGCTGCCCATCATGGAGATCAACTTCGCCAAGGACAAGATGAAAATCCAGAACAGCGACGCCATGGCCGCCGAGGCCAAGGCGCAGAAAATGGCCGAAATCGACCATCACCTGGCGGAGATCCAGTCCTACAGCAAGCTCGTCGAGAAGTTCAATTGACCACCACCCGGCGGGAGCTCACCGGCTTAGGGGAGCTCCCGCAATAGCCAGCCGATGAAAGCACCATGACTACTGCCGGTCACCCTTTGGAGATCCCGGAAATCCCGCTGGGCCGCAAACTGCTGCGTCTGCTGGGCTGGCTGATCTTTGCAGCCCTGGTGATGTGGGCCTGGCAGGGGGCCGAAATGCGGCCGCTGGACCTGGTGACCTACCGCGGCAACATGGCCGCCTACCTGGCCGGGTTCCTGTCGCCGGATTTTACCGAATGGCGCCAGTACCTGCACCACACCATCGTGACGATTCAGATCGCCGTCTGGGGCAGCCTGCTGGCGGTGGCGGGCGCGGTGCCGTTGGGGCTGCTTTCGGCCGCCAACGTGGCGCCCCTGTGGGTGCATCAGCCGGTGCGGCGCCTGATGGATGCCTGCCGTTCGATCAACGAGATGATCTTTGCGATGCTCTTCATCAGCGCGGTCGGTCTCGGGCCCTTCGCGGGCGTGCTGGCGCTCTTCATGCACACCCTGGGCACCCTGGCCAAACTCTTCTCGGAAGCGGTGGAGGCCATCGACCCCCAGCCCGTGGAGGGCATCCGGGCCACCGGTGCCAGCAAAGTGCAGGAGATCGCCTACGGCATCATTCCCCAGGTGGTGCCCCTGTGGATTTCCTACTCCCTCTACCGTTTCGAATCCAACGTCCGCTCGGCCAGCGTCGTCGGCATGGTGGGCGCCGGCGGGATCGGCATGCTGCTGTGGGACGCCATCCGCAGCTTCAATTATGCGGCCACTGCCGCCATGCTCATCATTCTGGTGGTGGTGGTGAGCCTGCTGGACCTCGGCTCGGCCTATGTGCGCAAAAAATTCATCTGATGAGGCTGTGGCGGCTGCCCTTTCGCCGGCTTGCGCTTCCCAACCCCCCATCCGCCCGGCCACCCTTGCCGACGCCCGTGAAATCGCGGCGCTCCTCGGCGAGCTGGGCTACCCCAGCGCCGCTGACCGCGTCCACCTGCGGCTGGAGGCTCTTTTGGGCCGCGATGACCACCGCGTCCTGGTGGCCGAAGGCGAGCGCGGGTTGGCGGGGGTGATCAGCGTCTGTTGGGGGCTTTGTCTCGAACAGGACGGTCGCTGGGGTCAGATCCTGGCCCTGGTGGTGGCCGCGGCGGCGCGCGGCAAAGGGCTCGGCGCCCGGCTCCTCGCCCATGCCGAGGCCTGGCTGCGCGCCGCGCAGGTGGTGCGGATCATCGTCACCAGCAGCCAGCGGCGCGGGGCGGCCCATGGTTTCTATCAAAACCGCGGCTACCGCGCCGACGGCCGGCGCTTCGTCAAGACGCCAGAGGACCTCGGCGGCGTCCCGCTTCAGATGGACAACAGCGGCCGCAGCGCGGCCAGGACTGCCGGGGCGCCGGCCAGGACCCGCCACTGATCGGGCTGGGTTTCCACGGCCTCCAGACAGCCGCCCGCCTCTTCCAGCAGGATTTTACCCGCCGCGAAATCCCAGTGCTTGATGCCCTCGTAGATCACGCCCCCCAGAAAGCCGGCGGCCGCATAGGCCAGTTCGGCCGCGGCCGCCCCCAGGCAGCGGGCCTTGCGCACCCCCGGCAGCAGCGCCGCAAGCCTCCGGGTCATGCAGTCCATGGCGGCCGGCGTCTTGCCGAAGCTCAGCGAGACGACCGCTTCGCGGGTGTTCGCCACCTGGCAGGTCCGGATCGGCCGCTGGTTTAAGAATGCGCCGCGGCCCGCCACCCCGACGAACATCTCATCGCTGCAGGGCAGAAAAACCACCCCGGCCAGCGGTCTGCCATGGGGCCCCGCTTTTTCCGCCCCTGCTTCGGGGGCGCCGCCGCCGTTGTGATAACAGGCGATCGAAACGCAGAAAAACGGCAGCCCGTGCCAGAAGTTGACCGTGCCGTCAAGCGGGTCGATGATCCACCGGCAGGCGCCGCCGCCCGGCAGCGCCCCGCGCTCTTCGGTGAGGATCGCATGGTCGGGAAAGGACTGTCTGATGGTCTCGACGATGGCCGCTTCGCAGTCCCGGTCGGTGCGGGTCTTGACGTCATGAAGCAGGCGGGTGCACTCCGCCCGGGCGTTGCGGAAATCCCGCAGCTGGATCCGGCCGGCGCGCCGGGCGGCCGTCAGCGCGGTTGCCAGCACGGGGTTGGCCAAGTCGGCCGTCAAGCCTGCGGCGGCCGGGGATGGGGCTTTGGGGGTCATTGCGTCTCCTTTGGGGCGGTCATTTGCCGGCGCCGAAGACCTCGCGGCCGGCCACGAAGGTGCGGACCACCTCGGCGACGCGGCCGCGGTCCTCGACGATCACCAGATCGGCGGCTTTGCCAGCTTCGATGGCTCCCGTCAGATGGTCCAGGCCAGCGGCCCGGGCCGGGTTGAGGGAGATCATGCGCACGGCCGCGGGCAGATCGAGGATCTTTTCGCGGTGAAGTTGGAGGGCAGCGTGCAGCAGGGACATGGGGGCGTAGTCCGAGCACAGGATGTCCCCCAGCCCGGCGGCGATGGCCTCGCGCCCGGAAAGGTTTCCGGTCAGCGAAGCGCCGCGCAGGACGTTGGGAGATCCCAGGGAGATCAGCATATCGTGGGCGCGGGCTGCCCGGGCGGCCTCCAGGTTGACCGGAAACTCCGCCAGGGTGACCCCCAGTCGGCTGACCGCGGCCACCTTGTGGCTGGAATCGTCGTCATGGCTGGCCATGCGGATGCCGTTTTCGCGGCAAAGGCCGGCCAGCAGCTCCAGGCCGGGCCAATCGATGCGGCGGCTGGCGTCCAAGCGACGCGCGATGAGCCGATCCACGTGCTCGGCCGACAGGCCGCGGGCCTTGGCGTAGTAGGACCGAAAATGCGCCACATCGGAGAACTGGCCCTGGCCGGGGGTGTGGTCCATGAGGGAGAAGAGGTGGATCAGGCCCTGGCGGATGAGCCGCTCCAGATGGGGCAAGCCTTCGGCGTTGGTGATCTCGTAGCGGGCGTGGACGTAGGTCCGCGCACGGAATTCCCTTTTCAGATGCTGCAGGTG
>JASFIY010000294.1:0-4148 GCA_050122415.1 Desulfobacteraceae bacterium | reverse complement strand
CTCGGGGGCGTGGGGGGTCGGCTGGGGGTCTTCGGCCGCGGACTGCAGGGCCGCCAGCAGCTCGGCGCGGGTGGTCTTGAGGGTGTTGGTGCGCAGGGTGATGGGCGGAATCGCGTTGGCGGCGTCGCAAAGCGCCAGGGTCTCTTGCAGCCCGAAGCGCCGCAGCCAGCGTTTCACCAGCCAGCGGGGAAAGGCGCGACTGGCGGCGATGGCACTCACCGGGTCGCGGGAAAGGTCCGGGAAGGGCACGCGCTCCAGGCCGCGGGCGGCGCTGCGCAGGACGCCGTTGACAAACCGCGCGGCCCAGGGGGCGGCGGTCTGCTTGGCCATTTCGACGGCGGTGTTGACCGCGGCGGAAACCGGGATGCGCTCCATGAAGGCGATCTGAAACAGCCCGAGGCGCAGGATGTTGCGGATCGCCGGATCCATGCGCGCCAGGGGAGTCCTGGAGAAGTGGGCGATGATCCAGTCCAGGCGCCCGCGCCAGCGCTGGACCCCGTAGACCAGGGCATTGGCCAGGCCCCGGTCGCGGCGGTCGAGCTGCGGCGCGGCCTCGAAGGCCGCCGCCATGATCCGGTCGAGGGTGGCGGTTCCGCCCTCCAGGGCGTTCAGCGTCCACAGTGCGGTCTGGCGAGGGTCGTGTGACATCGGCGGGCCCTTGGGTGACAAAGTTCCGGTGGCAAAGGCTAAAGGGCTTTGGGCCGCTCAGGCGAGGAGGGTGCCCGGCGGCAGGGGGTGTCCCCGCAGAAAATCCCGGATCGCCAGGCGCTTGCCGGATTCCCCTTGAATCTCCAGGATCGACAGCACCCCGTCGCCGGTCGCCACCCGCAGCTCGTCCTCGAATCCCGCCAGCACGCGGCCGGGGGTTTCGTCGGTTGCGAGCGCCAGGGGTTGCGCCCTGAAAATCTTGAGGCGCCGTTCGCCATGAAAGGTGTAAGCGCCGGGCCAGGGGGTCATCCCCCGGATGAAGCAGGTCAATCCCCGGGCGGACTTTTGCCAGGCAATCCGGCCGTCTTTCTTGGCGAGCAGCGGGGCATAGGTGGCCTGCCGGTCATCTTGGGCCTCCGGCGTCAGGGAGCCGCTGGCCAAGCCCTCCAGGGCCGCGATCAACACTTCGGCGCCGGCCGCCGACAGCCGGTCGTGAAGGGTTGCCGAGGTGTCCTCCGGTAGGATCGCCACCTCCCGCGCGCAGAGGATGGGGCCGGTGTCGAGGCCCTCGTCCATCAGCATCGCGGTCACCCCGGTGACGGCATCCCCGTTGATCAGCGCCCACTGGATCGGCGCCGGTCCCCGGTAGCGGGGCAGGAGCGAGCCGTGGATATTGACCGCTCCCAAGCGCGGCAGGTCCAGCAGCGCGGCCGGCAGAACTCGGCCGAAGGCCACCACCACCAGGACGTCCGGCGCCAGCGCAGCCATCTCGCGGGCGAAACCCTCGGTGCGGATTTTTTCGGGCTGCAACACCTGGATCCCCAGCCGCTGGGCGCTGCGCTTGACCGGGGGCGGGGTCAGCCGCCGGCCGCGACCCACCGGGCGGTCCGGCTGGGTCACCACCGCCAGCACCCGGTGGCCGGCGGCGGCCAGGGCCTCCAGGTGGGGCACGGCAAAGGCCGGGGTCCCCATGAAGATGATGTTCAGGGGCTTTTTCACGTCAGGACAGCTTCATCTGTTTTTTGATGCGGCGCTTGTAAAGCTGCCGCTTGAGGGAGCTGAGGTGTTCGATGAAGAGCGTGCCGTCCAGATGGTCGATTTCGTGTTGCAGGACGATGGCCTGAAAGCCGGAGGCCTCGATTTCGAGCTCCTTGCCCTCCCGGTCGTAGCCCTTGACGAAAATCGTGCGGGCGCGCAGGACGTCCGCGCGGTAATCCGGCACGCTGAGACAGCCCTCGTTTTCCGACAGGACCTCGCCCTCCTTGGTGACGATCCGCGGGTTGATGAGGACCTGCAGGGCGCGCTCGCCCTCTTGCGATGTGATGTCGTAGATCAGGAAACTCTGGTCGATGCCCACCTGGATTGCGGCCAGGCCGATCCCCGGCGCCGCGTACATGGTCTCGGCCATGCGGTTGATCTGATCCTGCAGCGCACCGTTGATGTTTTTCACCGGCTGGGTCGGCTTGAGCAGAAACCGGTCGGGATAGGTCAATATTTCGAGTGGTGTGGACATGGCACTTACCTTGCGAATGGGCAGCGGCCGTTAGAGGTTCAGCAGTCCGCGCGCCGTCTGGATGTCCTTTTGGATCTGGACCGACAGCTCGGCGATGCTGTTGAACTTCTTTTCGTCCCGAATGCGCTCGATGAAGTTCACCCGGATATCCTCGCCGTAGAGATTGCCGCTGAAATCCAAGATGTGGACCTCCGCCGTGAACAGGTGGTCGTCGAAGGTCGGGCTGTAGCCGATGTTGGCGACGCCCTTGAACTTCTCGCCCAGGCACTCGACGGTCACGGCGTAGACGCCGGTTTGGGGGCAGAGCTCATCGTAGAGGTTGATATTGGCCGTCGGGCAGCCCAGCAGTTTGCCGCCGCGGTCGCGTCCGGTGGCCACGGTGCCGCGGATCTGGTAGTGGCGCCCCAGCAGATAGCGGGCCTCGGCGACCTTGCCGGCCATGACCAGCTTGCGAATCCGGGTGCTGCTGATGCGCCCCTGGAGCGTGTGGTGCATCTCGATCCAGTCCATGACGAGGACCTCGAAGCCCAGCGCCTGACCGAGTTCCTGGAGCATGGCCAGGTTTCCCTTGCGGCCGCGGCCGAAGGTGTAGTCCTTGCCGACCACGATCGCCCGCATGCCGATGCGCTTGATCAAAAGCTCCTCGACGAACTGGCGCGCCGGGATGGCTGCGAACTCCAGGGTGAACGGCACGCCGAACAGGACGTCGATACCCGTGCTGGCGATCAGCTCGACCTTCTGCCGGTACAGGGTGATCAACGGCGGGTGGCCGTTGGGCTTCAGCACCCGGATGGGGTGGGGCTCGAAGGTCATGGCCGCCGAGGTGCCGCCGATGGCGTCGGCCTTTTCGATCACCGCATGGAACAGGGCCTGGTGGCCGATATGGACGCCGTCGAAATTGCCGATCGTAATCACGGCGTTTTTTAGGGGTTCCTTAATCTCTTCCAGGTTCTCTATAAGGTGCATGGCGCTTCGGATCCATGTTAATTTTAGGGCTTGACAATGCAAACAAAAGAAAATTATATAGAGCACCTCAATCGCCAAATCAATCATTCTTTTGGCGGCCGTCCGCGTGCCGAAGTGGCGGAACTGGTAGACGCGCTAGGTTCAGGGTCTAGTCGGAGTACTCCGGTGGGAGTTCGAGTCTCCCCTTCGGCACCAAAAAAATCAACGGGTCAGGCGACCAGCCGGGCCCGTTTTTGTTTTGGGCCGAGTCGCTTTCCCGCCGCATGCGCACTCTCTAAACATAGTTCCTTGCGGGCAAAATGGAAGCCCCAATGGTTGGGAATCCGCGATTTGGATCTTAAAAGCCGCCCGGCGGTGCGATTTTGCTTGGCAAGGCGGCCTGTGAGTCGTAGAATATTTTTTGTAAATTTCCTCATTTTGTCATTGACAGCCGGCTTCGGCAATCCCTTTGCTTGGCAAACAAACCGTGCTCCAGGTGTTAAGCGCGGCCATCCGGGACCTCTGAAGGCGCAGGCTCATTATCTCCAGCGAGTTAAGCTCCGGGAGCACCGCCGGTGGGGGGTCCCGGGAGCCAAACGACATGCCGGCAAGGTTGACGGTTCCGCCAAAAGTCCAGTCTCTGCGTTGCGCTGCATCTCGAAGTCGCTGCGGCGTAAATACGTACGCCTCGCGCCGCTGAGATTTGCGCGCCGTAGCTTGAACTTTTTTCGAAACCGGCTGGTTTTCGACTTTTTACCGGTTCATCAAGGTTGATGATGAAACGAAAGGAGGCCACAGGATGAAGCAACGGGATGGCGGCTGGAGCCCCTATCTGGCAGGGGCCTTGAGCGGTGTGGTGGGCGTGTTGTCGGTCTGGTTCGCCGGCCAGTTTTTGGGGGCGTCGACCTCCTTCGTGCGCACCGCCGGCATGATCGAGCAGCTTTTCGGGCCGGAGCGGGTGGCCCAGATGGCCTATTTCGTCAAGACCGTGCCCAAAATCGACTGGCAGTGGATGTTCATGGTGGGTATTTTGCTCGGGGCG
>JASFIY010000293.1:0-4165 GCA_050122415.1 Desulfobacteraceae bacterium | reverse complement strand
GTCGCCCCCGGCCGCCCCCGCAGGCGACCGGCCAGCCCATCACCGATTTTCACCATCAGCGGCGTTGCAATCATGCTGACGGCAACCACCAGCAGCGCCAAGGTATGGCCTGTAGCACTCAGCAGACCGGCCAGCGCGGCGGCACCAAAAAGGACAAAAGCGAACTCACCCACCTGGGACAGATAACAACCGGTGCGAATGGCGGCTGACCGGCTGATGCCGAAGGCGAGGACAAGGGCGGTCAACACCACGGCCTTAATCAGCAGCACCACGGGAACGTGGGCCAGGAGCTTCGACAGGTCATGCCACAGGGCGCCGACATCGATGGACATGCCCACGGCGATAAAAAACAGGCCCATCAGAGTTCCCTTGAAAGGGGCCACCGTCGCTTCGATCTGATAGCGGTAATCCGACGCCGAGAGCAGCATCCCCATGACAAAAGCGCCCAGGGTCATGGAGATTCCGACCCGGTCCACCGCCCAGGCGGCGGCAATGACCGCCAGAAAGAGAAGGATCCCGAAGGCGTCCATTCGGCGCTCCTTGGCGGTATAGCCCAAGGCGGCAGGCAACAGGTAACGTCCGACGACGAAGATACCTGCCAGAGCACTCACGACCAACAGGGCTTTTTCCCAGATGGGTATGGCAACAGCTTGGGTTGTCTTATGGCCCAAAATGGGCACCAGGGCCATGACCGGCACGACCCAGAGGTCCTGGGCCATGAGGATGGCAAACGTCGTCTCTCCGTGTTCGCTGGCCAGCGCCCCGCGCTCCTTGAGGGTTGTCATGATGATGGCGGTGGAGGACATGGCGAAACCAAAGCCCAGGATGATCGCCGTTGGCCATTGCACCTTGACGAAAAACACCAGGTAGAAGGCCAAAACCGCCGCGGTCGCCAGCATCTGGGCCGAGCCTAGACCGAAAAGCAAGCGACGCATGGCCCAAACCTTGCGGGGAAGCATCTCCAGACCGACGGTGAACATAAAAAGCACCACGCCGAGCTCGGCCACGTTCTGTAGGTCGTTCACGTTCGTACTGGCGACGGGTCCCGGTGTGTGCGGCCCGATGATGATCCCGGCAATGATAAAGCTCAGCACGGAACCTAAACCGAGGCGCTCAACCAGGATGACACAGAGCGCCGTAGCCCCGAGCATGAATACCAGACTGATCAGAATCGATGATAGTTCCATCTTCACGGCCTCATGGGTTCCCGCGCACCGAGGCCACCGAAAACCTCATCAGGCGACAGAAACCACCGGTTTTTGCCTATCGGTTACGATCGCTTGACCCGGGCAAAGGCGATCGCTCTCATGCGGAGGCGTCAGGTTCTGGCGGTCAACTCATGACCGTATTCCGCGCAATGAAGGGAGACTTGGTGTCAAACATTGGCGGGCTGGTGGTTTCCTTTCCCCCCGCCTTGATGAACCTGGAACCGATAGGTTCGATTCAATCGCCCCAACTGGGCTCCCACTCCCCAGCGTGGTTGCGGCATTCCTGGTTGAAGGGATCGTTCCTTTCCATTTCCCAGTCGGCATTGGCCTCCGAAATCGGGCGGCAGGGGTGAAAATGATCGCCGTAGTCGTCGTGATCGTGATGATAGTGGGAATCATAATAAAGCCCCGGATGGCCATGGGCGCCTCTGTGGTAGTGCGTGTGATGGTGGGCACCGTGGTGGTGGCCCCCTAAGCCGCCGTGGCCATGGCTGCCACCGTGTCCGCCGCCGTGGCCATGGGCATGGACAAGGGCGGTACCAAAACCCAGAACCGCCAGGAAAACCAAACCGGCAAGCAGGGCGATCCGTAGTCTTCTATCCAATGTAGACAAGATTTTCTCCTCATCATTAAGCTATGCTCGTAGTTGAAAAACGTTGCCATCAAGAAATTTTACGGTTGAAGGGACTGATTAAATCTCGCAAGCTACGATCCTAGACGGGATCCGGGCAGTCCGTGCCGGCTTCACCCCTGCAGGATCGGTCAGGCCAAAGGCATGGCATTTGCCAGCTAAGGTTATCCCCGGTTGGTCTTTTCGAGCCGTTCATCGTCTTGAGGCCCGGATGGGACCGTGTTGTCGAGCGTCCGGGCCAGGAGAAGATCGTAGATCGGTTTGCTTCCCAGCGACTGATCGGTGATGCTGGCCGTAAGGCAGGTCAGTACCATCGCCGAAAGCAGCCCGAAGCTGCCGGTGAGTTCTGCCACCAGCACGATGCCCGTAAGCGGCGCCCGCACCGTGGCGGCAAAAAGGCCGCCCATGGCGGCGATACCAAAGGCGCCCGGATGCATCGTAATGTGGGAGAAAAGCGCCTGCACGCCGAGGGCAAAACCCATACCGATCAGGGTGCCCAACGCCAGCATGGGCGCAAAAATGCCTCCGGGGGTGCCCGTGGCGTAGCTGGCAAAGGTCAGCACAGCGCGCACCGCGAGCAGAAGCAGCAGCATCGGAATCGCGGGCGAATGGGGGAAAATGGCCTCGATCAAAGCCTCGCCACCGCCCACGAATTCCGGCGCCACCGCCAGCAGGGTGCCGACTCCGGCACCGAAGACCGCAACCAGGATCAGCTTCGTCGGCCGGCGCCAGCGGTCCACGAGGCGCAGTATGCCCAGCAGGGCTGTATTGAAGGCCGCGCCGCAGATGCCCACCATTGCGCCCAGAAGCAGATACAGGGGCACAAAGATCAGCAATTCCTCCACGGGCGGCAGCGCCGGCAGATCCAGCACCAGTTGAATCGGGAGTGCGGGCCGCATCCCGAAGACCTGGTCATTGACCACCTTGGCGGTGATGCAGGCGGCGATCACCGCGTGCAGAGAGATAAAATTGTAGTCGAACCGGCGACGCATCTCTTCGGTCACAAAGATGACCCCGGCCACTGGGGCACTGAACGCGGCACTGAGCCCGGCACCGGCGCCGGCGGCCAGCAGTGTGTTCATCCCGTGGGCGTCGGCGCCCTTCTTCTCGCCGATCATTCGGCCGACGCAGCCGCCCATGTGAACCGTCGGTCCCTCCCGGCCGAGAAGCAGACCTGCCCCTATGGCCAAAACACCGCCGACGAACTTGACAATGGCCACACGCGCCCAGCGAACGGCGCGCAGACCCTGCATGGCCCCCTCGATTTCCTGGATGCCGCTGCCCGCGGCTTCCGGGGCGAACCGGCGCACGATAGCAACGGCCCCGGTCACCATGGCCGCGCCCAGCAACGCTGAGACCAGCGCCGCTCGCGGGCCGAGGCCCTGCAACATGGACCCCACCGCGGCGTGCAGCGCAAAAGCCTTCTCCAGGCTGAAGTGAAAAGCCGCCGCCAGAAGGCCGGTAAACGCGCCGACCGCCACCGCCAGCAGGTAGAGCACTGCCGCTGCGCTCAACGCGGGGCCGCTTCCCAAAATTATAGCCTGCCTGTTGTCCTCGCGCATCGTGTCATACCGTTCTTGAATCCGAATCGGGCAGATCGCAACGATCCAGGATGCAAATGGCGGCATCCGCCCCTTCTCCGAAACAGAGCCCGGCAATGCTGCAATCCCCGGTGCTAGGTTTCCGGATATCGGCGCAGCCCTTCGACGCCCCAGACTCCGGAAACAAACTGGGGCGCCGTTATGGTTTCCCGATGGGCCAGGGTAATGATGTCGGCGTTGTGAGGGTTGGCGATCTTGTCGAACTGTTCCACGGTCAAATGCAGAAAGCGCATCACGAAGACGCGCAAAGCCAACCCATGGGTGACAAGCAGCGCTTGCTTGGATCGACGGCTTTTGATGGTCCGCACAAAGGTGTCGAGAAATCCTGAAACCCTGTCATAGCAATCGGCCGCACTTTCGCCTCCCCTGTAACGGTAGTAAAAGTGGCCGTACTTCTCCACTAGGTCGTGCTGGCCGGCAACGTCGAAATAGCCGTGATCGACCTCGCGGAGGCGGGGGTCCTCCCAAACGCTGACCTGATCCGGGCTGAGGTCGGCGCCCTCCAGGATGGCCGCCATAGTCTGCCGCGCCCGCCGGAACGGGGAAGTGTAGATCAAAGAGGCCTTCAAATAGGATCCTCCCAGGGTGCGTCCTGCCTCCCTGGCCTGCGCGACGCCGCGGGGCGTCAGCGGCACAAGGTGGTCGGCCGCCGCCGACGCCATGGGATCATCGACGTTGGCCTGGGATTCGCCGTGACGGACCAGCTTGATAATCATCCCGAAATC
>JASFIY010000292.1:0-4178 GCA_050122415.1 Desulfobacteraceae bacterium | reverse complement strand
TTATTTCAAGGTCGGGGAGGCGGCCAAACGTCATCTGTTCGCCGTGGCCTGCGGTCTGGACTCGGTCGTGGTGGGGGAAAACGAAATCGCCGGGCAGGTGAAGGGCGCCTACGGAACGGCCTGCCGCGCAGGCACGGCCGGCACCCTGCTGCACAAGCTCTTTCATGCCGCTTTCCGGGCTTCCAAACGCGCCAAGAACGAAACCGAGATCAACAAGGGCTGCTGCTCCACGGCCGCCGCCGCCGTGGATCTGGCCGAGGCTTTCTGCGACGGCCTCAAGGGGGCCTCGGTGTTGATCATCGGGGTCGGCGAGATCGGCAGCATCGGGGCCCGCATCCTGGCCAATCGTCAAACCGGCGAGATCGTCATCGCCAACCGGACCCTGGAAAAAGCTGCAGCCCTGGCCGCCCAGGTGGGCGGCCGGGCCGTTTCGGTCTATGGTTTGCGCGACGAACTGGCCCGGGCCGACGCCGTCATCAGCGCCACCGATTCCAACCACTGCCTCTTCGAGGCCACCGACATGGCGGCCATCCTCAAAAACCGTGAAAAAGCGCCCCTGTTGATCGTCGATCTGGCCGTGCCGCGGGATTTCGACCCGGGCGTGGGCGCGCTTCCCGAGGTGGTGCTCAAAAACGTCTACGATCTCAAGGAGGTGGTGACCGGCAACCTGGTCAAGCGCGAGCAGTCGGTGGACACGGTGGAGCGCATCATCGCCGAGGAGCTTCAGAAATTCATCGACTGGCGCGAATCCCTGCGGATCAACCCCGTCATCCAGGCGGTCAAAGCCCAGGTGGAAACCATCCGGCGCGAGGAGCTCGCGCGGGTGCGCGACCGCTTCGATGAAGGCGCCTATTTCCAGGTGGAGCGCCTGACGCGCTCGCTGGCCAAGAAATACCTCCAGGCCATCGTGCTGCAGCTCAAGCACCTGCAGGGCGAAAACTGCCTGGACGCCCGGAACATCAGCCTGATCGAGGAACTCTTCACCTACCGGGGCAAGGCGGTCGGTGATTGACAGTTCCGCCAAAGGTCCAATTTCGGCGTTGCACTGCCTCTTGAAGTCGCTGCAGCGTAAGCAAGTACGCCTCGCGCCGCGAGATTTGCGCGCCGTGTAATTAAACTTTTTGCGGAACCGTCCGGTTTTGGACGCTTGACCGCTTCAATAAAGCGTGGCACCGGGGTATTCTTTTTTGCCCTCTTCTGCGGTTCCGCCTTCCCGCCGCGGCCCCGAGACCCTTTTTGATGCAAAGGACGACCCGTATGCCGGTATCCGTTAAAAGCCGGGAGTTGTTCGACCAGGCTTGCCAGGTGATCCCCGGCGGTGTCAACTCGCCGGTGCGGGCCTTCAAAGGCCTCGGCCGCGACCCGATTTTCATCCAACGCGCCGAGGGCAGCCGGCTCTACGACGTGGACGGCAACAGCTATATCGATTTCGTCAACTCCTGGGGGCCCCTCCTGCTGGGGCACTCCCATCCGGCGGTCAAGGCGGCCCTGCTCGCAGCCCTGGAAGACGGCGCCAGCTACGGGGCTCCCACCGAGAAAGAGATCGTTCTGGCGCGGCTGATCACGGAGATGATGCCCGCGGTGGAAATGGTGCGCCTGGTTTCAAGCGGCACCGAGGCCACCATGAGCGCGGTGAGGCTGGCCCGCGCCTTCACCCGCCGCGAGAAGATCATCAAGATCGAAGGTTGCTACCACGGCCACGGCGACAGCTTCCTGATCAAGGCCGGTTCCGGGCTCACCACCCTGGGGGAGCCCAACAGCCCGGGTGTGCCCCGTTCGGTTTCAGCCGACACGCTGATCGCCCCGTTCAACGATGCGGCGGCGGTCAAGGCGCTCTTCGAGGCCTTCCCCGACGCCATCGCCGCCCTGATCGTCGAGCCGGTCCCGGCCAACATGGGCGTCATCCTGCCCGCTTCGGGCTACCTGACGGCGTTGCGGGAGATGACCCGCGAATACGGCAGCCTGTTGATCTTCGATGAGGTCATCACCGGCTTCCGGCTGCATCCGGGCGGCGCCCAGGCCCATTTCGGCGTCACCCCGGACCTCACCACCCTGGGCAAGATCATCGGCGGCGGGCTGCCCATCGGCGCCTACGGCGGCCGCCGCGAGATCATGTCCCTGATGTCCCCCCAGGGTCCCGTCTACCAGGCCGGCACCCTTTCCGGCAACCCGCTGGCGGTCAGCGCCGGCATCGCCACCCTGGCGACGATCAGAAACGAAAACGTGATCGAGGCCGTCAATGCCAAGGCCGAGGGTTTCCACCGGCGGGTCGCGGCCGTCGCCGCCGCCTCCGGAGTGGCGCTGTGCACCAACCGCATCGGCTCCATGAGCACCCTCTTCTTTCAGAAGGGGCCGGTGCGCAATTACCAGGAAGCGGTTCGCTCGGACAGCGAACAGTTCAAGGTCTTTTTCAGCGCCATGCTGGACCAGGGCATTTACATGGCCCCCTCCCAGTACGAGGCGGCCTTCGTTTCCCTCGCGCACACGTCGCAGGACCTGGACGAGGCCTGCCGGGCGATGGAAACCGCCCTTGCCCGGGTGCGCGAGATGGCCGGCTGAAAAATCGATTTTTCCTCGGATCGCCGCCGCGTCAGCCGGCGGCGATGTTCCGATCGCCTCTCCTGGCGGGCCTGCAGGCCAAACCCCTCGCCCCCGTTCCCTGCGCCTATCAAACGTGCGTTCATGCTCCTCCCCAAGCACCGGGCCCTCGGGCTTTGCACTGAACACCCGTCTCTCACCTGAGGCGCAGCCCCTCAGCAGACCGGCTGCGACCGTTGGGCCTTGTCAGGGGCAAGCTTGCCCTTCATGGCCAGTGCCAACAGCAGGCAGAACACGGTGGCGGCCAGACAGACCAGAAAGGCCTGCTGGTAGGCGGCGGTGGAATAGCGCTCGCCCACCCGCGCGACACGGTCCATGACAGCCCCGGTCAGGACCTGAAAGGCGGCGACCCCCAGCAGCGGAAAGGGGTTGAGCAGACCGGTGGTGACCCCCAGGATGGCGGGCGGGGTGGTGTCGTACATCAGGGCCCACAGGAGGTTGCAGAAGCCGCCGGTGACGGCCCCCAGGAAAAGCAGCAGGCCGGCCATGCCGAAAACCCCCAGCAACGCCGCGCCGAACGTGATGCCGCCCCAGAGCGCGACCAGCACCGCCACCATGGCCAGAAAGAGATGGGTCTTGTCCACCCCGAAGCGGCTGCAGAACCACCCGCAGCCGGGGGCCCCGACCATGAAACCCACCGGAATCAGCATGTTGAGCTGGCTGGCCAGCAGGTGGTCGATCCCCAGGGCCTCCGCCAGAAAGGGCGTGGCCCAGAGACCCTGGAAAGAGAGGATGCTGCCGTAGAGAATGAAGAACAACACGGCCACGATCCAGAAGCGGGGTACCTGGAGGGCCTGCAAAAACGGGCTTGCGGGGGAGGGCGGGAGGCCGTCGCAGACACTTTCCCCGGCAGCGACCGGCGTTTCGGGCTGCCGGTGGTCGCGCAGCACCAACAGGGTGACCAGGCCCAGGGTGAAGGAGGCGGCCCCGATGATCCAGAAGCAGGTGCGCCACCCCCAGCGGCCGGCTGTCCAGATCAGGGGCGTGGTGGCCACCACCGCACCCAGGTTGCCCCAGGCCAGCAGCAGCCCGAGAACCAGGGGCAGGCGGTGGCGGCTGAACCATTGGGAGAGGGCCTTCAAAGCCGGAACGTAGACGCCGCCGACGCCGAAGCCGATCAGGGCGCGGCCGGCGGCCGCCCAACCCACCGAGGGGGCGACGGCAAAGAGCACGCAGCCCGTTGCCGCCGCCAGGGTCCACCAGCCCACCACCCGCCGGGGTCCCAGACGGTCGGCGAGATACCCCACCAGGGGCTGCTCCAGGGCGTAGAGGTAAAAGTACATCGAGGACATCAGCCCCAGCACCGTGGCGTTGGTCTCAAAGGCCGTCAACAGGTCGGGTGCCAGGACCGAGGTGGAGACCCGGTGAAAGTAGACCAGGAAATAGATCAGGCACAGGACAATGAACCCCATCCAGCGCTGGGGGTCGACGTTCGTGGCAGGGGACTGCGGCATGGGGGCTCTTTTTTCCCGGGGGATCGCGGTAACGGCGCAGCGGCATGGCCAAGCCCGCCTGAAGGGCGCTAATCGGGGCGCAGGATAGCCAGGGCGGCGGTAAATTGCCGGTTCACCCCTTGGCGG
>JASFIY010000291.1:0-4201 GCA_050122415.1 Desulfobacteraceae bacterium | reverse complement strand
TTTAGAGGAAGGTCGCTTCGAGCGGCTGGGCTCCACCCGCGCACTCAAGGTGGATGTGCGCATCATCGCGGCCACCAACCGGGACCTTGCGCGGGCCGTGGCCGAAGACAGGTTTCGCGCCGACCTCTTCTACCGCTTAAATGTCTTTCCCATTCTGATCCCGCCCCTTCGGGAACGCATCCAAGACATTCCCCCTCTGGTGTGGGCGTTCGTGAGGCAGAACGAGAAAAAGCTGGGCAAACGCTTCGACCGCATCCCCAAAAGGTGCATGGATGCGCTTCGGCGCCACCCGTGGCCGGGAAACGTTCGGGAGCTCCGCAACATCGTGGAGCACGCCATGATCACCTGCAGCGGCGGGACGCTTCACCTGCAACCGCCTACCCCTGCGCCCTACACCCCCCCCGCCGGCGACAAGCTCGAAGAGGTGGAGCGCCACCACATCCTGAGCGTGCTCGAGAGAACCGGCTGGCGTGTCGACGGCAGAAACGGGGCCGCCGAAATCCTCGGGCTGAAGCGAACGACCCTGCAAGCCAAGATGAAGAAACTGGGTATCAGACGCCCCACCGGATAATGCCCAAATATCGTCAAAACGCCCATTTGCGGGCATGCTCCACCGCCGTTTCTCTTTCCCCTGACGCCATTTCCCGCCGGTTTTTTCCAATGAATTAGATCGGACAGCGCTTTTCCCGAAGCCCCGCCGGATTGGGCATGGCTTTCGCACTGCTCTATTCCATCCTTCCGCGGCATTTCATGATCCTGACATCAAACATGGCTGCCTCATGACAGAAACCAGCGGGATGCATCACGCCGGAAAAGGACCTGCCGACCGTGCCGGCCGTGTACGCGTGGCCATTCGCATGCTGATCCCGGCCGGGAAGCGCAAGGAGGCGCGCAGTATCCTTTACGCCATGATCACGCGCATCAGACTCAAAGAAGGCTGCCTCCGCAGCGGCCTGTACCAGGATGCCATGGGTGGAAAGACGCTTCTGTTCGAGGAAATATGGGCGGATGAGAATCATTTTCGAAAGCATTTACGCTCCGATGAATTCCGCAACGTGCTCCTGGTGGTGGAAATGGCGAGCGAACCCCCTGAAATTCATTTCGATCGGATTGACCATTCATCGGGCGTCGGCACCCTCCAAGAGTTGGAGGGGCGAACAAATGCCGTGGCCGGACCCAATGGATCGTCTGCGTAAGGGCCGCGGTAAAAAATAATCCTACAGGATAGCGCCGGATTTTGGTTCGTCACCAAGGCACATCCGTCGGCGCCTATGAGGATGGACCGCATTCGGAGAAAACACGGACAGACAAAATCTTTCGGAGAACCGACATGAAAAAACACCCCATGATTTTAACGATGACCATGATGATTTCGGTAATGCTCGGGTGCGCCAACATGCAGCCCACGCCCGCCGAATCTGCCGACGCATCGCCGATCCTGGACCGAATTCTCTCCCGAGGGGAACTGCGGGTGGGGATGTCCGGCGACATGCCGCCGATGAACATGACCACCAAGGAAGACGAGCTCATCGGGTTGGATGCCGACCTGGCCGCCATAATCGCCGATGCCATGAACGTGAAATTGAGCCTGCAGCCGATCCCGTTTGCCGAACTCCTGCCCGCCCTGGAAGCCGGGCGCATCGATATGATCATCGCCAACATGACCATTACCCCGGAGCGCAATCTGAAAGCCGCTTTCGTCGGTCCTTATTTCGTCTCCGGCAAGGGCCTGCTCACCAAGCGCAGCACGCTTGTGGCTGTGGAGCGGATCGAAGAGCTGAACAGCCCGGAATTCACCTTTGTGACCCTGGCGGGATCCACCAGTGAACTGGTGGCCCGCAATGGCGCACCCCAGGCGAAACTTCTCACCGCCGCCAACCAGGATCAAGGCGTGCAACTGGTGATCGACGGGGATGCCGACGCCATGATCGCCGACTTTCCCATCTGCGTCGTGGCCGCTTACCGCCACCGGGATGCCGGTCTGGTGGCCGCCAACACCCCCATCACCTACGAGCCCATCGGCATCGCCGTCCCTAAAGGTGACCCGCACCTGGTCAACTGGCTGGAGAACGTCCTGGACGGCCTGCGCCAGGCCGGGATCATGAAGGTGTTGAAAAAGAAGTGGTTCGGTGAACCGAAATGGGTCGACCAATTGAAATAGAATCAACTGGTGTTTTCACACTTACCGCATCAACGAAAGGAGCACGGCGTGAAATCGAAAGGAACGATTGGATTCATTGCCCTAATGGCTGTCCTGTTGCTTGCGGCCTGCACCACCGTGCAGGCTAAAAACCCCGAGGTAACCGGCGAATTGGGCTCGCCCAGCGCCACCACCACCATCAGCGGCAAGCAGCTGCCGACGCCGGATCCGGAATTCGGCGGCGTGATCAAGGACGGCGCCCTGCAATCGAAGCCCTGGTGGGCGCCCCGTATCGTGCCGCCCAAGCAGGCGCCCAATGTCCTGCTGATCATGCTGGACGACGCGGGCTTCGGTGTACCCAGCACCTTCGGCGGGGTCATCCCCACCCCGGCCATGGACCGCATCGCCAAAAACGGCCTGCGCTACAACAACATCCACTCCACCGCCCTGTGTTCGCCCACCCGGGCCGCGCTGATTACCGGGCGCAACCACCACTCGGCCGGTTTCGGCGTCATCTCGGAGCAATCCACCGGCTTTCCCGGCTACAACAGCATCATTGCGAAGGACAAGGCCACCATCGGGCGGATTCTGCTCGACAACGGCTATGCCACGGCCTGGTTCGGCAAAGACCACAACACGCCGGCCTTTACCGCCAGTTCGGTGGGGCCCTTCGACCAGTGGCCCACCGGTATGGGCTTCGAGTATTTCTACGGGTTCGTTGGCGGGGATGCCAACCAGTGGCAGCCCAACCTTTTCCGCAACACCACCCAGATCTATCCCTTCAAGGGCAAGCCGGGATGGAACCTCATTACCGGCATGGCCGACGACGCCATCGAATACCTGAACCGCATCAACCAGATCCAGCCGGACAAGCCCTTCTTCGTCAAGTATGTGCCGGGCGCCACCCACGCGCCCCATCACCCCACCAAGGAATGGGTGGACAAGATCAGCGCCATGCACCTGTTCGACGACGGCTATGAGAAGCTGCGCGAGCGAATCTTCGAGAACCAGAAGAAGCTCGGCGTGATTCCGGCGGACGCCCAGTTGGAGCCATGGCCCAAGGATTTGCTCAAACCCTGGGACGATCTGACGCCCGAGGAGCAGAAACTCTTCGTCAAACAGGTTGAAGTGTTCGCCGCCTATGCCGCCTATACCGACTGGGAGATCGGCCGCGTGATCCAGGCCGTCGAGGACATGGGCAAGCTGGACAACACCCTGATTATCTACATCAACGGCGACAACGGCACCAGCGCCGAGGGCGGTCCCATGGGCACGCCCAACGAGGTGGCCTGGTTCAACGGCGTCAACGACATGCCTGCCAAGCTGCAGATGAAGTGGTACGACGTGTGGGGCACCGAAGAGACTTACAACCACATGTCGGCCGGATGGTCCTGGGCCTTCGACACGCCCTTCACTTGGTTCAAGCAGAATGCCTCGAAACTGGGCGGCATCCGGCAGAACATGGCGGTGATGTGGCCGGAGCGGATCAAGGACAAAGGTGGGCTGCGCGAGCAGTTCATGCACGTGATCGACGTGGTCCCCACCATTCTCGAGGTCACCGGTATTCCCGCTCCCGAATATGTGGACGGCATCAAGCAGGCCCCCATCGAGGGCACCAGCTTCGCCTACACCTTCGACGCGGAGAACGCCAAGGCGCCATCGCAGCACAAGACCCAGTATTTCGAGATGATGGGCCAGTGGGCGCTCTACCACGAGGGCTGGCTCTTAAGCACCAAGGTCAACCGCCCGCCTTGGGAGGCTTTCGGCGCCGCCAATACCGACCCGCTCAACAACCAGGTGCTCGAGCTGTACAATCTCGAGGAAGATTTCACCCAGTCCAACAACATCGCCGACCAGCACCCGGACAAAGTGCAGGAGCTCAAGAAACTGTTCATTGCGGAGGCCAGGAAGTACCAGGTGTTGCCCCTGGACGCCTCGGTGGCGACCCGCCTCGTCGCCCCGCGGCCGAACATCACCGCCGGTCGCGCCGAGTTCGTCTACACCATGCCCATGACCGGTCTGCCCCAGGGTGACTCGCCATTGCTCCTCAATGCTTCATAC
>JASFIY010000290.1:0-4205 GCA_050122415.1 Desulfobacteraceae bacterium | reverse complement strand
TTTATTGGTCAGCCAGCCAGGGGGCGGTCCGCCCGGTGCTCCCGCGCGGGCAGGTGTTCGGGTTTGCGCCGACGGGTTCCGGCAGACCTCCGCCCGGCCGCATACCGGCTCGTGGTGCACTTCTGCAGGGATGACGGCCTGGGGCCGGACCCAGCGACTCTTGGGGAGCTCCCGGGTGTATTCCGGCGCGAATCGCAAAACTCGGTGTCACTCAAACGGCGTTTTTATGGTTTAGCAACTCACGGCTGCTGGAGGATTCAAATGACTGAAATCATCGAGGTAAACGCCAGGGAGATCCTGGATTCGCGGGGAAATCCGACCGTCGAGGTGGATATCGGCTTGGCCTGCGGCGCCACCGGCCGGGCAGCTGTGCCCTCGGGGGCCTCCACCGGCACCCGGGAGGCGCTGGAACTGCGTGACATCGAATCCCTGCGCTACGGCGGCAAAGGCGTCACCCAGGCGGTGGACAACGTCATTGAAACCATTGCCCCGACCATCCGCGGGCTTGACGCCGCCGACCAGGTGGCCCTGGACCGGGCGATGATCGAACTCGACGGCACCCCCAACAAGGCCAAGCTGGGGGCCAATGCGATCCTGGGCGTTTCCATGGCGGCCGCCCGGGCGGCGGCCGCCGCCTACGGTCTGCCCCTTTTCCGCTACCTGGGGGGCATCAACGCCCGCGAACTGCCGATGCCGATGATGAACATCATCAACGGCGGGGCCCACGCCGCCAACAACCTGGACATCCAGGAGTTCATGATCGTGCCGGTGGGCGCCAAGTCCATCGCCGAGGCGGTGCGCATGGGTGCCGAAACCTTTCAGGCCCTCAAAAAACTGCTCAAGGCCAAGGGGCTGGCGACGTCCGTGGGCGACGAGGGCGGGTTTGCGCCGGATCTGACCTCCAACGAGGCCGCCCTGAAGTTCATCCTGGAGGCCGTCGAGGCGGCCGGCTACGTGCCCGGCAGCGATATCGGAATCGCCCTGGATGCGGCCGCCAGCGAGTTTTTCAAAAACGACCGCTACCGTTTGGCGTCCGAAGACAAGACCCTGAGCGCCGCTGAAATGATCGACTACTACGAGGATCTGATCGACCGCTATCCGATCCTCTCCATCGAAGACGGGCTGGCCGAGCAGGACTGGGAGAACTGGGCCGTGATGACCGAACGCCTGGGGTCCGGCGTGCAGATCGTGGGCGATGACATTTTTGTCACCAACCCCCAGATCCTGGCCCGGGGCATCGAAGAGGGGGTGGGCAACGCCATCCTGATCAAGCTCAACCAGATCGGGACCGTCACCGAAACCCTGGACGCCATCGCCATGGCCGCCCATGCCGGGTACACCACCGTGATCTCGCACCGCTCGGGGGAAACCGAGGACACCTTCATCTCCGATCTGGTGGTGGCGGTCAACGGTGGTCAGATCAAGACCGGCTCCCTGTCGCGCACCGACCGGGTAGCCAAATACAACCAGCTCATCCGCATCGAGGAGGCGCTGGGTCCTGCCGCCCGTTTTGCCGACGGCATTTTCGTGACGGAATAGCACCGCCCGTGGGCCGCCCCACACCGGTTCAAGCGGGACATCCCCTGACATGAAGCGACTGCTCCAATTCGGTTGGGTTTTCTTCACCGCGCTGTGCGTGCTGTCGAGCGTTCCCGGGCCTGCCGAGGCCTTCGTCCTGGAAGGCCCCCAGGTCCTGGAACTGATGGCCCGGCAGCAGAAAAAACTCAAGGGCCTGCAAGTCAACCAGACCCTGGTGCTCCACGCCGGCAGCCCGGAGGTCCCCAGCGCCGAATTCGCCGAAACCGTCGTCTACCGGTTTCCTGACCGGTTCCGTTCCGAGCTTGCCGGGCAGGGCCACCAGCGCCTGCACGTGGTCAACCGCGACGCATCGCTGACGGTGACCGACGGGGTGCTCACGGCCGAGACCGAAACAGTCCCGGACCGCTACAAAGACCTGCTTCTCCATCGGGACCGGGAACGCCTCCAAAACCACCTGCTGCGTCTGGGGGTAGATCTTTCGGTCACCAGCTTCGGCCGGCTGGAAATGGAAACCGCCTTCGTGATCGGGGCCCGCTACCCGGACCTCTCCGCCCCGCAGGTGTGGATCGACCAGCGCAGCTTGCTTCCCATGCGCCTGATCCTGCCCGCGGCGCCCGATTCCTGGGGGGATCCAGCGCTGGACATCCGCTTCCAAAGCTGGCGTGAAACCGACGCCGTCTGGTACCCGTGGCATATCCTCTTCTACCGCGGCGACCGGCTGGAGCGGGAGCTGAAAATCAGCCGGGTGGAGAAAGACCCCCCCTTGCCGGAGGATTTTTTCGACCTCGCGCGGCTCAAGCGCCGCTATCAGGCAACAACGCCCGCCGCTCCGGTTTCGGAGCAGCCCCCAAGCGGGGGGGATGTGCAAAAAACCCTGGATGATTTCAAAAAGATTTTTGACTGATGTCGTTTGGATGTGCCTCGAAAACGTCCACCAACCGGCGGGGTATCCAGCGCCGGCAAGGGGGCGGCGGCCTCGGCGACGGGCGCGCGGCCCCTTGCCCAAACGCTCCCGGAATGTGAGATGCCGCGCGAATGCCGGGCCCCGGGGCAACCCTCCAGCGGGGGTGGCCACAGGGGCTTGAGGAAAAGCAATGGCCTTTAACACCAAGTTTATTTTTGTGACCGGCGGGGTGCTCTCGTCCCTGGGCAAGGGCCTGGCCTCCGCCTCCATCGGCGCCCTTCTGGAAAGCCGGGGCTTGAGCGTCACCCTCCAGAAGCTGGACCCCTACATCAACGTGGATCCCGGCACCATGAACCCGTTTCAGCACGGGGAGGTCTTCGTCACCGACGACGGCTCCGAAACCGATCTCGACCTCGGCCACTACGAGCGCTTCACCAATGCCAAGCTGGGGGCCGACAACAATTTCACCACCGGCAAAATCTACTATTCCGTCATCACCAAGGAGCGCCGGGGGGATTATCTCGGCGGCACCGTCCAGGTGATCCCCCACATCACCGACGAAATCAAACGCAGCATCCAGCTGGCGGCCGACGGCGTCGACGTGGTGATCGTTGAAATCGGGGGCACCATCGGGGACATCGAGAGCCTGCCGTTTCTTGAAGCCATCCGCCAGTTCAAGACCGATGTCGGCAAGGAAAACGTGCTCTACATCCACCTCACCCTGGTGCCCTACATCGCCACCGCAGGCGAGGTGAAGACCAAACCGACCCAGCACAGCGTAAAGGAACTGCGCAGCATCGGCATCCAGCCGGACATTCTGCTGTGCCGCACCGACCGGTTTCTGCCCAAGGAGATCAAGGCCAAGATCGCGCTTTTCTGCAACGTGGGCATCGACGCCGTCATCACCGCCAAGGACGTGAAATGCATCTACGAGTGTCCCCTGGTCTTCCACCAGGAGGGCCTCGACGACAAGATCGTGGAGCTGCTGCACATCTGGACCCGCGCCCCCCGGTTGGAGGCCTGGGAGGAGGTGGTCCAGAAGTTCATGGCGCCCCAGCACAGCGTCACCATTGCGATCGTCGGCAAATACGTGAATTTGACCGAGTCCTACAAGAGTCTCAACGAGGCCCTCTATCACGGGGGCATCGCCAATGACTGCCGGGTGAACCTGATCTTTCTGGATTCGGAAAAGGTCACCCCCGATGCCTGCGGCCCGCTGCTGGAAAGCGCCGACGGCATCCTGGTGCCCGGCGGTTTCGGCTCCCGCGGGATCGAGGGCAAAATCTGCGCCGCGGCCCACGCGCGCGAGCACAAGGTGCCCTTCTTCGGCATCTGCCTGGGCATGCAGATCGCCGTGATCGAATTTGCCCGCAACGTGGCCGGTCTGGAAAACGCCAACAGCTCGGAGTTCGATGAAAACACCCCCCACCCGGTGATCTATCTGCGGACCGAGTGGTACGACGAGAAGACCGGCACGCTGCAGCAGCGCGACGCGTCCTCGGAAAAGGGCGCCAGCATGCGCCTGGGGGCCTACCCTTGCCGGCTCAAGAAAGACAGCCTGGCCTTTGCCGCCTACGCCCAGACCGACATCTCCGAGCGCCACCGCCACCGCTACGAGTTCAACAACGCCTTTCAGGCCCAGCTCGAGGCCCATGGCCTGGTGGTCAGCGGCGTTTCGCCGCGCGGCGATCTGGTGGAAATCGTCGAACTCAAAGACCACCCCTGGTTTCTGGGCTGTCAGTTCCACCCGGAGTTCAAGTCG
>JASFIY010000289.1:0-4215 GCA_050122415.1 Desulfobacteraceae bacterium | reverse complement strand
GATGCCCGGCTGGATGGCTCGGGGGCGGTGATCGGGGATCCCACCGAAACGGCCCTCTTCGATCTGGCCCGGGAGAAAGGTTTTCCGCGGGAGCGGCTGGATGAAACCCACCCCCGGCTGGCCGAAATCCCCTTCGACTCGGACCGCAAGCTCATGACCACCTTTCACCCCTGGGACGACGGCCGGATCATTTCCTTCACCAAGGGGGCGGTTGAGGAGGTCCTGGCGCGCTCGCAGAAGGTGCTGGGCGATGGCGGCCGGGAACTGATCGGCCGACCGCAGGTCCAGGAGACCGCCGACCAAATTGCAGCCGAGGGTCTGCGCACGCTGGGCTTCGGTCTGCGGGTGTGGGAGGCGCTGCCCGAGCCCCTGACCTCGGAGCAGGCGGAGAACGGGCTGACCATGATCGGAATCGTCGGCATGCTGGACCCGCCCCGGCCCGAGGCGGCGGAGTCGGTTGCCATGTGCCGCTCCGCGGGCATCCGGCCGGTGATGATCACCGGCGACCACCCGCTGACGGCCGAGGTCATCGCCCGGCGCGTGGGGATCATCCGCGGAAAAAAATCGACGGTCATGACCGGGCGCGAGCTCCAAGGGCTTTCGCTGGCGGAGTTCGAGGAGCGGGTGGAAAAAATACGGGTCTACGCCCGGGTGGCCCCCGAGCAGAAGCTGAAGATCGTCCAGGCCCTGCAGGACAAGGGGCAGTTCGTGGCGATGACCGGTGACGGGGTCAACGACGCCCCGGCCCTGAAACGGGCGGATATCGGGGTGGCGATGGGCATTACCGGCACCGACGTCTCCAAGGAAGCCGCCCACATGATCCTGCTGGACGACAACTTCGCCACCATCGTCCGGACCGTGCGCGAAGGCCGGCGCATCTTCGACAACATCCGCAAGTTCATCAAGTACACCATGACCAGCAATTCAGGCGAGATCTGCACCATTTTCCTGGCGCCCTTTCTCGGCCTGCCGATCCCCCTCCTGCCGATCCACATCCTCTGGATCAACCTGGTGACCGACGGCGTCCCCGGTCTGGCCCTGGCCGCCGAGCCGGGGGAGCGCAACATCATGAGCCGCCCCCCCCGGGATCCCCAGGAAAGCATTTTCGCCCACGGCCTCGGCGGCCACATCATCTGGGTCGGGCTCCTGATGGCCGCCGTCACCATCCTCACCCAGGCCTGGTACATCGGCGGCAGCCAGGCCCACTGGCAGACCATGGTCTTCACCGTCCTGTGTCTGAGCCAGATGGGGCACGTGCTGGCCATTCGATCGGAGCGGGACTCGTTTTTCACCCAGGGGGCCTGGTCCAACAAGCCGCTGGTGGGGGCCGTGCTGCTGACCTTCGCCCTGCAGCTGGCCACCATCTATGTGCCGTGGCTGAACCCCATTTTCAAGACCACCCCGCTCACCGCCGGGGAGCTTGCCGTCACGCTCCTGCTCTCCAGCGTGGTCTTTCTGGCGGTGGAGTTGGAAAAGGCCTTCAAGCGCTGGCGCAACCCCGCCCGCGGCTGATTGCCCCCTTTTACCAGTCAAACCTGGCGGGGCGTGGTTGCGAAGAAGCGGGCCGCAAAGGTCGTTGCAACCTGTGAACAGCTTCCTGAGAAACCCCTTTTTAGCCGGTTCCGGCGGCGGCAGATTCAGTTGGCGGCAGATCGCCGCCTCGATTTCCAGTTGGGCATTCCTCAAGGGTCCCGGCGGTAGCGCTCGGCGGGCGCTCCGCTGGTGATGATGCGCTATCCGCCGGCCCGGGCTTCGGCCAGGACGTCTTCCCAGGCGGCTTATCGGGCCGCGATGGGGCGCTGGGCGTGCCAGACGCAAAAGACGGTGATCGTCACGGCGGCCGGTGCCAGGAAAACCGAGGTTCTTTTTTTCATGCCCCGACCCGCTGGCTCTGGTTACATTTTGCCGGATAAAAGAGCTTCCATCCGGCTTTTGTCGATCGCCACACGGAGGGGAACCCACTCGGTGTCCAAAAAGACATTGGTCGAGCCCTTGAATGCGGGGGCGTAGTGTTTTGCCTCCTCCGAATCCAAAGTGTGAATGTTCACTTCCAATTTTTCGCCGAATTTTTCTCGCATGTCCTGGGCTACCCCTATAGCCTTTCTGCACGCGACTCAGCCTGGGTTGGCGCTGTGGAAAACGGTCAACTTGTGCATGCTCTCTTCCTCCTGAACCGACTGTTTTCGGGAACACCAGCCGCTTATTGGCCGCCGTGATCTTCCGATCCTCACGATTCATCCGCCAGGGGGCGTTTTCCTTCCCGCTGCAGCTTCGTGAGCAGGAGTTTGGCTCCTCTTCGCGACAGACCGAGCCGATCGGCCAATCTGCCTTCGAGGGGGCCCCCGTCTTAAAAGCCGGCGGACCTCGGCTTGCGGGGGTGTCATCCTCCGGGGAAAACCTCTGGTGATGTCGACAAGGCGATGACCAGGGCAGGGGTGTCGCGTACCGGCGCCTTTGGATTTCGCCCTTGCCATTGGACGGCGTTTGTGTCAATGCCTGCAGCGATTCCAACGCCCAGTGCGGTTTCAGGGGCGACTGGAGGTCACACCGGCCAGTAATGCCGCGGCGGCCGGCGTTTCGGCGGCCGTCAGAGAAGGGTTAAAATGGACATCACCTTCTGGACCTACCTGATTCCCATTGTTCTGCTGACCCTCACGCCGGGGGTGGACACGATGCTGGTCATCCGCAACGCCGGCCGCGGCGGCTGGCGGGACGGCGTCGTCAGCAGCCTGGGGATTTGCTCCGGCCTGTTCGTTCACGCGGTTGTCTCGGCGCTGGGGATTTCGCTTCTCCTGCTGCAGTCCGCCTGGGGGTTTGCCGCCCTCAAGCTGATCGGGGCCGGCTATCTCTGTTGGCTGGGGGGTGTCAGCCTGTGGAGCGCATTTCGCGCCAAGGCCCTTTGCGGGCCGGTCAACGGCGGGCCGCCCTTTCGGGGTTTCAGTCCCGGGCGCTCGTTCCTGGAGGGTTTTCTCTCCAACGTTCTCAATCCCAAGGCGATCGTTTTTTACATGGCCTTTCTGCCCCAATTTATCGACCCGGCCGGCTCGGCCCTGGGCCAGTCGATCTTTCTGGCCGGGGTTCATTTCAGCGTCGCCATGCTGTGGCAGTCTCTGCTGGCCGTCATGGTGGGGCATGCCGGCACTTTGCTGGTGCGCACCGGCATCCGGCGGTCGCTCGCCGGCGTCAGCGGCGCGGTCATCCTGGCGTTGGGCATCCGTTTGGCCCTCGACCGCTAGCCGCGGCAAGGCCTCAAAACAAAATCCGGAGCAGGCGGACCTGCCCCGGAGCACTGGATTGCGATCAAGGCGCATCAGGGATTGCGGCGCTGAACTGCAGCCGTCGGAAGAGAAGGTCCGGCCGTGAGCGGGGGCGCACGGCGGCCGGTGGGGCCGGCTAACCCACCTGGCTGGATTTCAGGGGACGGAGGTTGATGACCTGCTTGCCCTTTTGTGTTTCCTTGATGTCGAAGCTGACCGGGTCATCCTGCTGAAGGCCGAAATAGCCATACTCCCGGATGCCCGACTGGTGCAGGAAAATATCCCCGTGCTCCTCGGTCGTGACGAAGCCGTATCCCTTTTTTTCATTGTACCACTTGATGCGACCTTCCATACGGTGTCTCTCCTTTCCCCTTGCTTTGCGCAAATGCTCAGGATGTCACTTTGAAAGAAGGTCTAAAAGGAAGGAATTTTAGACTGGCCCCAAAATTTACCCCGGAGGAATGCACAAAATTGAATGGCTGAGTGAGCCTTCTTTTTACCCCGATCCATCCTGAATGTCAATCGCGGCCGCGGGAGGTTTTGCGGGTGACGGTGCCGCCGCCCGTCATCGCCGGTGGCGCCGGCGGCGACGGCACGCGGACGACGGCATCGGCCCATCCCTGGCGGTTTTCGGCTGTGGCTTTTCCCGTTTCTTGATCGACGGTTGACTCTTTCAGGCGATGGCCCAATATTTCCGGGTGAGGTTCCACCCCCTGAACCGCTTGCCGGCGAACACCGGTTGCGCGGGGCCCTTGGCTGGTCGGCGACTTCGAGCGGCCGCCTCGGTTACCCCGTGAAACTCGCCGGAGCGGATGGTTGATGCGCGGCAAGGGCGGGTGTGAGCCGCGTCTGTCGCTATTAACAAAAAGGAGCGTCCCATGGATAAAGACCTTGGAGAGGTTTTGAATCAAATCGGTGAAGAATACCGGGATCACGTATCCCCCGACTCGCGCTATTA
>JASFIY010000288.1:0-4215 GCA_050122415.1 Desulfobacteraceae bacterium | reverse complement strand
CCGCTGCTGCCCGCCGCCTGGCTGCCGCACCTCAAAAAACTCCTGCGGTTGGTGCGCATCTTTGCAGCGGCCTATTGGCTTTTGGATGGGGTGTTCGACTCCGGCGAGGTTCTCGTGACCTTGGCGCGCATCGTTTTCGAGGCCGCCCTTTTGGTCTGGGTCGTTCGATTCCGGCCCCAATTCAGGGCCCACCCCATCCCGGCGGTGGCCCCGGAGTTGTGGCAAAGGCTCCTTCGCCCGACCTTCTCGGCACTGGCCTACGTTATTTTCATCAGCGCGGTGGTTCTCGAGCTGGCCGGCTACGGCGCCCTGGCGCTCTATTGGTTCACCTCCTGGGGCAAGATCGCAGCGGCGCTTTTCTGGGGGGTGCTTTTTTTCCTGATCCTGCGGGAGTGGGACCAGCGGTTCTACCACAGGCCCGAGGCGGTCGATGCGCCCCAGCAACGGACGGCCCAGCCCTTCCGCTGGGCCGTTTTTCAGCTCTGCTGGCTGGTTTGGGGCGGCCTGCTGACGGTGTCGTTGGTCCTGGCCTGGAGCGGCACCCAGGCGGTTTTTTCATGGCTTTTGCACGTACTGCGCTTTCCCATCACTTTCGGGTCCTTCAGTTTCAACCTGATGGGATTTTTAACGGCCGCCCTGATCCTGTTTTTCACCCATCTGCTGGCCCGCTTGTTCCGCCACCTGATGTCCACCCGGGTGCTGGCCCGCAGCGGGCTGGAACCCGGACTGCAGAATTCGGTGATCAGCATCACGATCTACCTGGTGTGGGGTTTGGGGGTACTGGTGGCGCTGAATGCCTTCGGCGTGGGCGGCACATCCCTGACCGTGGCCTTCGGTGCCCTGAGCATCGGGCTGGGTTTCGGCCTGCAGAACATCTTCAACAATTTCATCAGCGGCATCATCCTGCTTTTCGAGCGGCCGATCCAGGTCGGCGACGCGGTGGAGATCAACGGCACCTGGGCGGAGGTCAAAAAGATCAACTTTCGCTCAACCGTGGTCCAAACCTACGACAACGCCTCGCTGATCATTCCCAACTCGGAGTTCATCAGCAGCCAGGTGACCAACTGGAGCTTCCGCGACCTCAGCCTGCGCATCAAGATCAGCGTCGGGGTCGCCTACGGCTCCGACACGGAGCTGGTCCGCAGCAGCCTGCTGGAGATTGCCAATCGAACCGCCAAAGTGCGCCCCTATCCCCGCCCGGATGTGCTCTTCACCGATTTCGGGGACAGCGCCTTGATCTTCGTGCTGCGGGTCTGGACCGACGTGGACAGCATGCTCACGGTCGGCACGGCCATTCGCTTCGAAATCGACCGGGTCTTTCGCGAACGCAAGATTGAAATCGCGTTTCCCCAGCACGACCTTCACATTCGCTCCTGGGTCCCGGCGCAACCCGCCAATGCCTTCAGCGCCGATGGACTGACCCTGGAAAAAAAGCCGGCCGACCCCGGGATCGAACCGGAAACCGTCTGAAATACCGCTCCGGCATCGGATGGGGAAAAACCGAAAAAAACCGGGCCCCGCCCACCCACGAGGCCCAGTTAGCGTTTCGGACCCAGGTCAAGCCGTTTGGCTTTGAAACACGATGGCGCCGTTTTCTTCATCGGCCCGAACATGACTGCCGGGGCCGACACCGCCCTCCAAAATGGCCAGCGAGAGCGGATTTTCCAGGTATTTCTGGATGGCCCGCTTGAGCGGTCTGGCACCGTAAAGCGGATCGTAGCCTTTTTCCGCCAGGAGGTTTTTGGCTCCCTCGGAGAGTTCCAGGGTGATCTGCCGTTCCGCCAGGCGTTGGCCCAGCCGCTGGATCTGGAGATCCACGATCCGGGCGAGCTGGGCAGGGGTCAGGTTGTGGAAGACGATGGTCTCGTCCACCCGGTTGAGGAATTCCGGCTTGAAGGTGGCCCGCAGGGCGTCCATCACCCGCCGCCGCATCTCTTCGGGCCGGGTCGTCCCGAGCTCCTGGATCCACTGGCTGCCGACGTTTGACGTCATGATGATGATGGTGTTCTTGAAATCCACCGTTCGGCCATGGCCGTCGGTCATGCGACCGTCGTCCAGAATCTGCAGCAGGATGTTGAACACCTCGGGGTGGGCTTTTTCGATTTCATCGAACAGCACCACGGTGTAAGGCCTGCGGCGAACCGCCTCGGTGAGGTAGCCGCCCTCCTCGTAGCCGACGTAGCCCGGGGGTGCGCCGATCAGCCGGGCCACGGAGTGCTTCTCCATGAATTCCGACATGTCGATGCGCACCATGGCCTGGTCGCTGTCGAAGATGAAGGCCGCCAGGGCCTTGGCCAACTCGGTTTTGCCGACCCCGGTGGGTCCCATGAAGATGAAGGAGCCGATGGGCCGGTTGGGGTCCTGCAGGCCGCTGCGCGCCCGCCGCACGGCGTTGCAGACCGCCGTCACCGCCTCGTGCTGGCCGATGACGCGCTCCCCCAGCCGGTCTTCCATGCGCAGCAGCTTCTCGCGCTCGCCCTCCAGCATCTTGCTGACCGGAATCCCGGTCCACTTGGCGACCACCTCGGCGATATCCTCGTCGTCGACCTCCTCCTTGAGCATTTTGCGGTTTTCCTGAAGGGCCGCGAGATCCTGGTTGGCCTTCTCCAACTGGCGGCCCAGTTCGTTCATCCGGCCGTAGCGAATCTCGGCCACCCGCGCCAGGTTCCCCTCGCGTTCGGCCTGCTGGGCCTCCACCCCGAGCTGCTCCTGGGCCTCCTTGATCTTGCGGATGGCCTGGATCAGGTCTTTTTCGTTCTGCCAGTGGGCCTTCATGGCCGTCATTTCCTCGCGCAGCTCCGCGGTCTCGGCCTCCAGCTTTGCCAACCGCTGGCCGGAGGCGGCATCGGTCTCCTTTTTCAGCGCTTCGCGCTCGATCTCGTTCTGGGTGATCTTGCGCTGGATCTCGTCGATCTCCAGCGGCATGCTGTCGATTTCGATCCGCAGTCTGGAGGCGCACTCGTCGATCAGGTCGATGGCCTTGTCGGGCAGAAAGCGATCGGCGATGTAGCGGTCCGACAGGGTTGCGGCCGCCACGATGGCGGAGTCCTTGATGCGGACCCCGTGATGGACCTCGTATTTCTCCTTGAGGCCGCGCAGGATCGAGATGGTGTCCTCGACGGTGGGCTCCTGCACCAGCACCGGTTGAAAGCGACGCTCTAGGGCGGCGTCCTTTTCGATATACTTGCGGTATTCGTTGAGGGTCGTGGCCCCGACGCAGCGCAGGGTGCCGCGGGCAAGCGCCGGTTTGAGCATGTTGGAGGCGTCCATGGCCCCCTCGGCGGCGCCGGCGCCCACCAGGGTGTGCAGCTCGTCGATGAAGAGCACCACCTCGCCCTCGGCGCGCTCCACCTCCTTTAAGACCGCCTTGAGACGGTCTTCGAATTCGCCCCGGTATTTGGCGCCGGCGATCAGGGCCCCCATGTCCAGCGCCACCAGCCGACGGTTTTTGAGGGTCTCGGAAACGTCCCCCTCCACGATCCGCTGGGCGAGCCCTTCGACGATGGCGGTTTTGCCCACCCCGGGCTCCCCGATCAAAACCGGGTTGTTCTTGGTGCGGCGCGAGAGGACCTGAACAATGCGCCGGATTTCATCGTCGCGGCCGATGACCGGGTCCAGTTTTCCCAGCCGCGCCAGTTCGGTCAGGTCCCGGCTGAATTTGTCCAGGGCCTGATACTTCTCCTCCGGGTTGGGATCCGTAATGCGCTGGGCACCCCGTATGTCCTTCAGCACGGTCAAAATCATCTCGCGGGTGACGCCGCTGCGCCCCAGGATCCGCCCAGCTTGGCCGCTCTTGTCGTCGGCCAGCGCCAGGAGAATATGTTCGATGCTGACATATTCATCCTTCATCTTTGAGGCTTCCGCGAACGCCGCCTCCAGCAGACTGTGGGTGCGCTGGGAGATGTAACGGTCGCCGCCGCCGCTGACCTTGGGCAGCTTTTCCACCACCGAGGCCGCATCCCGGGCCACGGCGTCCACCGAAACGCCGAGCTTCTGCAGGATGGCCTGGGCCACGCCCTCTTTCTCGGCCAGCATGGCCGCCAGCAGGTGTTCCGGCTCGATCTGCTGGTTTTGGTGGCGGGAGGCCAGGGCCTGGGCTTCCTGCACCAGCTGCTGGGATTTTACGGTGAACTTGTCAAAACGCATAATCACCTCCAGAACTGCGTCAGAATTAACGGTTAGTTATTGTGGCATATTATTTGCTTACAACCAAAC
>JASFIY010000287.1:0-4215 GCA_050122415.1 Desulfobacteraceae bacterium | reverse complement strand
CTGCCGGCTCAGGTGCCGGATTGGGAATCGGTCATCAGCCGAACCAATTTTTCAACGCGTTTTTGGCTCCCCAGTTTGTTGCGGTTGGCCGTCCCGGCCACCACGACTTCGCTGCGCTTGCCCCGGCTGCGGGAGATGATGATGCAGACACGCTGGTGGGAGATGTAAAACGCGATGCAGCAGCCGATCAGAATCAGGACAAAGCCGGCATAGACCACCGGCACCCCGGGATCGCGGGTGACCTGCAGGCCCGTGTAAAAACGGCGCTCCGGCGGCGGCGCGCTGCGGACGACCTCATCGACGGCCAAAAACACGGCCCCGGTCCGCATTTGGTTGAAACGCGCGCTCATCTTGTCGAAGTTGGGGTGCTCCAGGGGCAGCACGACCTCGGTGGACTGGCCATCGGGGCGGGTCAGGCGGCCGATCAAGGCCGCCCCGAGATCGTGGCCCATGAAATCGTAGGCCGGTTGAAAGGATTGGACCACAAATTTTCCCAGGCCCTCGGGGATGACGACCTCCTGCCCCATGGCGGTTTTCTGACGATAGACCATGCCGCTGGCCGAAGAGGTGAAGACCAGGGTAAAGGCCTCCGGGGGTGTCGTGTCAGCCGTCTTGGGGTTGATCTGGCCGTAGCTGGACTGGAAGATGTTGATGCCCCGGTAGCGCAGGGGCGCGTTGACCAGGATGTCCCGGGTGAACACCGGCTCCCCGTCTTCGAGGATCGTCAAGGTGGAGCGATACTCCTTGGGCATCCGATTGCGCTCGTCGTAGAAGGAGATCTGGAAGCGGTCCAGGCGCACGCCGAACGGCAGCTGGTGGGGCTGGCCGCTGTTGCGCAGCTGAATGGTGTCGGTGCTCTCATTTTCGGGAATGTTGACAAAGCCCTCGAAGCCGGCCCAGGACCCGATCATTGCGCCGATCAGCAGCAGCAGCACCCCCAGGTGCACCACATAGGCCCCCAGGCGGCTCCAGCGGCCCTTTTCGGCAAAAACAACCCCGCCATCAGCGGTGGCTTCCACCCGGCTGTGGCCGAAACGGCGCGCCACCAGGGGCTGATAACACGCCAGCAGCTCCTCCGGGGTGCCGCTGGCGCTGAAGGTCCGGCGGCCCGGCAGGTTTTCAAAATGGGCGCGGCTGAACACCGGTTTGCGGGGAAAAATCACCCGCCAGGTGGATGACAGCCGGTCCAGCGAACAGACCACCAGGTTGAGCGTCATCAGGAGCAGCAGAAACTGAAACCACCAGGAGTTGTACATGTCGAAGAGATCGAAGAGCCAGAAAAGCCGGAAGAGTTTTTCACCGTACTGCTGGAAGTATAGGGCCGGATCGGCATTCTGGGGAATCAGGGTTCCCAGGACCGATGTCGCCGCCAAGGTGAGCAGCACCACCACAGTGAGTTTGACAGAAGCAAAAAATTTCCAGATCCGCCGGGCGGTGCCGGAATCAGAGGCGTGAGCGGCCACGGGCTTTCCTTTCGCATCGAAATGAGTTCTCCTCCATATCAGAACCCGGTCAGGCTGGCAATACGGGAGCTGTGAACCGCGGGCGGGGGCTTGGGGGGCTCCGCCGGGGTGCCGCTTCAAGGTTGACAAGAGGGAAAAAATGGCTAAAGTGACCGCTAAAATTCGCCCCATGCGAGGGGCGCCCCTCTGCCGCAGTAAAATCCGCGCTCACCCGGCACTCCGAAGGAGCTCATGGAAGATGATCGAAGCCAGACACCTATCGAAGCGGTTCGGCGCCAAAACGGCGGTCGACGACATCTCCTTCACGGTTGAAAAGGGCGAGATACTGGGCTTTCTGGGTCCCAATGGCGCCGGCAAATCCACCACCATGCGGATGCTGACCGGCTACCTGCCGCCGTCCCGGGGCACCGCAGTGATCGGCGGCTGCGACCTGCTGGACGACCCCATCGGCGCCCGCCGCATGATCGGCTACCTGCCGGAAAACGCACCGGTTTACCCGGAGATGAACGTTTTCGACTTCCTCAATTTCGTGGCCGAGGTCAGGGGTTTCAGCGCCTCCGAGCGCAAACGGCGGGTGGCGCAAACCATTGAAAAGTGCTTCCTCGACAAGGTCACCCACCAGACGGTCAGCACCCTGTCCAAGGGCTTCAAGCAGCGGGTGTGCTTCGCCCAGAGCATCCTGCACGATCCGCAGTACCTGGTCCTGGACGAACCCACCGACGGCCTCGACCCCAACCAGAAGCATGAGGTCCGGCTGATGATCCGCGAGATGAGCACTCAAAAGGCGATCATCCTCTCCACCCACATCCTGGAAGAGGTCGAAAGCGTCTGCACCCGGGCGATCATCATCGACGACGGCCGGATCATCGCCGACGACAGCCCCGAAAACCTCAAGGCCAGTTCCCCCGACCACGGCGCCATCAGCCTGACGATCAAGGCCGAGGATCCCGAAGCGCCCCTGGCAGCCATAAAAGCCGGGGAAGGCGTCCGCTCGGCCGTCTTGGTAAAATCCGAGAACGGCGTCCTGCACTTCCGCGCTTTTCCCGAGCGCGGCGACCATCCCATCGCCGACAAGCTCGTCGCGCGTCTATCCCAGCAAAACTATGCCATCACGTCGCTGTTCGTGGAAAAGGGACGCCTGGACGAAGTCTTCCGCCGGATCACGGGCCACTGAGGCCCACCGAGAACTCTCCGCGCGCGCCGCGCCGCCAAAGGTGAAATATGAGCAAAATCGGTTTCTTCGGCATTGTCAGGGCCATATTCAAACGTGAGCTGCTGTCTTATTTCAATGCGCCCGTGGCCTATGTCTTCATCGTGATCTTCCTTTTGCTGAACGGCTTTTTCACCTTCTACATCAGCAATTTCTTCGATGTCGGCCAGGCCGACCTGCGCTCCTTTTTCCAGTGGCACCCGTGGATTTATCTGTTCCTGGTGCCGGCCGTGGCCATGCGGCTGTGGGCCGAAGAACGCCGTCTGGGGACCCTGGAGCTGATCCTGACCCTGCCGGTGACGGTCGCCCAGGCCATTCTGGGCAAATTCCTGGCCGCCTGGGTGTTCATCGGGGTGGCGCTCTTCTTGACCTTTCCGATGGTCCTGACGGTCCTTTACCTGGGCCAGCCCGACATCGGGCCCATGGCCATGGGCTATCTGGGCAGTTTCCTGATGGCCGGCGCCTTTCTTTCGGTGGGCCTGATGACCTCCGCCATGACCCGCAGCCAGGTGGTCAGCTTCATCCTGTCGGTGGTCATCTGCCTTTTTCTGGTGCTGGCGGGCTTTCCGCCGGTCACCAACGTGCTCTCCGGCTGGGCCCCGGTCTGGTTTGTGGACCTGGTATCCGCAACGAGCTTTCTGACCCACTTTCTGTCCATGCAGCGCGGTGTACTGGACCTGCGGGACCTGCTCTACTACCTTTCCGTGATCACCTTCATGCTGAGCGTCAACGGGGTGGTGCTGCAGGGCCGTAGAACATCCTGAAGGAGGAAGGCAAGCAAATGGCTGACAAACCCAAAGGCGTCCAGAAATTCCTGTTTTCTGCGGGCGGCCTGATCCTGCTGTTGCTGGTTCTGGTGCTGGTCAATTTCCTTTTCGCGCGGGTCAACGTGCGCTGGGACGCCACCGAAGACCGGCTCTACTCGCTTTCCGACAGCACGCGTGAAATTCTGGCCGATCTCGAGCACAACGTGGCGGTCAAAGTTTTCTACAGCCAAAATATCGTCAACACCCCGGTGCAGGTCAAAACCTATGCCAGTCGCCTGCTGGACTTTCTTGCGGAGTACAGCTATGCAAGCGGCGGCCGGGTGAGCGTCGAGGTCCATGACCCCCGGCCCGATTCCGAGGAGGAGGAATGGGCCCAGAAATACGCCATCCGGGGCATCGACCTGCCCACCGGCGAGACGCTCTACTTCGGTCTGGTGGCCACGGCCGCGGACCAGGAGGAAACCATCCCCTTTCTGGATCCCAGCCGCGAAGAGAACCTCGAGTACGACATCACCCGCATCATCGCCCGGGTGCAGACCGCCAAAAAGCCCCGCATCGCGATCCTCAGCGGCCTTCCGGTGATGGGCCGCGCCCCCATGGGCTTCGGCATGCCGCAGCAGGGGATGGCCCCCTGGCTGTTCGTCTCCGAACTGCGCAAAACCTACGAGGTCGAGGCCCTCCCGCCGACCGCCGATGCCATCGAAGAGGCGGTCGACCTGCTGCTCCTGGTCCAGCCCAGGGGGCTTGACCAGCGCCTCCTGTTCGCCATCGACCA
>JASFIY010000286.1:0-4224 GCA_050122415.1 Desulfobacteraceae bacterium | reverse complement strand
GTGGCCCACCCCGGGCTGGTGGGGCTGGCCCTGGAGGAGTTCGACCGCCTGATGCCGGCGGCCAACCAGGTGGCCCGCCAGCGCCAAGACGTGGCGGTGACCGCCGCGGATCTCCTCAAGCTGCCTGCAGGCACGATCACCGAGGCCGGCCTGCGGACCAACGTCAGCGTGGGCGTGCAGTACATGGCCCACTGGCTCAGCGGCAGCGGCTGTGTGCCGCTTTACAACCTGATGGAGGATGCGGCCACCGCCGAGATATCCCGTACCCAGCTGTGGCAGTGGGTTCACCACCCCGATGGGGTGCTGACCGACGGCCGCAAGGTCGATCCGGCGCTTTTCCGCGCGGTGCTCGCCGAGGAGCTGGGCCGTATCCGGGGTGCCGTCGGGGGGGGCGCATTTGCCGCCGGCCACTACGAAACCGCGGCGCGCCTCTTCGACGAGATCGTCGCCAAGGACAGCCTGGAGGAGTTTCTCACCTTGCGCGCTTACGAATACCTGCCCTGACCATCGCTTGGGGCGCTGGCGGGGCCCACATTCAGCAAAGGAAAGGATTTCGGCATGCGGACGATTGAAGAACGCGCCATCGAACTGAGCAAACGGATCGAAAGCCACGCCGTGGACCCCGAGCGGATCGCCCATCTTGAGACTCTCTGGGGGCAGGACCGCCGCTGGCAGGGCATCCTGCGGCCTTACACACCCGAGGAGATGCTGAAACTGCGGGGGACCCTCAAGGTGGAATACACCTTCGCCCAGGCCGGCGCCGAGCGGCTCTGGCACCTGCTGCAGACCGAGGACTATGTCGCCGCGCTGGGGGCCCTGACGGGCAACCAGGCGGTGCAGCAGGTGGAGGCGGGGCTCAAGGCGATTTACCTCAGCGGCTGGCAGGTGGCGGCCGACGCCAACCTGGCCGGTGAAATGTACCCCGACCAGAGTCTCTACCCCTCCAACAGCGTTCCCGCCGTGGTCCAGCGGATCAACAACGCCCTGCGGCGCGCCGACCAGATCGCGGTGCTGGAGTGCTGCAAGATCGGGCCTTACTGGTTTGCGCCGATCGTGGCCGATGCCGAGGCCGGTTTCGGCGGGCCGCTGAACGCCTTCGAGCTGATGAAGGCCATGATCGCGGCCGGCGCGGCCGGGGTGCACTACGAAGACCAGCTGGCGTCGGCCAAAAAATGCGGCCACATGGGCGGCAAGGTGCTGGTGCCCACCCGCGAGTTTATCGTCAAGCTGATCGCCGCGCGCCTGGCGGCGGATATCTGCGGGGTGCCCACCATTCTGATCGCGCGCACCGACGCCGAGGCCGCGCGCCTGCTGACCAGCGACATCGACGAGCGCGACCAGCCGTTTATCACCAGCGGCGAGCGCACCTCCGAGGGGTTTTTCCCCATCAGCGGCGGTCTGGCGGCGGCCATCGCCCGCGGCCGGGCCTACGCGCCCTATGCCGACATGGTCTGGTGCGAGACCGCGACCCCCGATCTGGACCAGGCCGCCCGGTTCGCCGAGGGCATTCACGAAGCCTTTCCGGGCAAACTCCTGGCCTACAACTGCTCGCCTTCCTTCAACTGGCAGGCCAAGCTGGACGACGCCGCCATCGCGCGCTTTCAGCGCGAGCTGGGCGCCATGGGCTACAAGTTCCAGTTCGTGACCCTGGCCGGTTTCCACTCCCTTAACCTGGGGATGTTCGAACTGGCCCGCGGTTACCGAGAGGAGGGGATGCTGGCCTACTCGCGCTTCCAGCAGCAGGAATTCGCCCGCGAAAAGGACGGCGGCTACATGGCCACCACCCACCAGAAGTTCGTCGGGACCGGCTATTTCGATCAGGTGATGAACTGCATCACCGAAGGCAAGACCTCGGTGGGGGCCTTGTCGGGCTCAACCGAGGAGGCGCAGTTCTGAGGGTTCCGCAAAAAGCATTTTACCCCGGCATGCGGTGTTTTTCAGAAAGGAACTTTGACGGATACTCCGGGGATGGAAGGCATTTTCAAATCCCATGGGTCTGTGTTCCTTTTCTTGGGCGGACAAGAAAAGGAACCAAAAGAAGCCGCCCGCGCCCCGGGGCCCTTCGGGCTGCCCCGCGCTTCTCGCAGCCGGCGGGCCAAAAGACCAGTAAGATGTGGAATTATTTTTTGCCGAGGCCCTGAAACCGCCCGCGGTGGGGTCTTCTCGCGAGCCGTCAAGACAGCGGTTCAGCGCCGGCCATCAGGAACAGCCCGATGAAGCGCGGGTCGAGGTCCGACGGCGCCACCGGGCCCAGCTCCGCTTCGATTTCGCTGAAAAGCGCCTCCAGGCGGTTTCCCAGGCGGGCCGAGATTTCGTCCGGGCGCAGCCCGCTGCCCGCCGCCAGCCAATCCAGAAAGGCCGTCCGGCGCTCGCTTGGGATGCGCCGGGGTGCCGGGGCCGCAGCCGGCGGTCGGGGGGTGAAGAGGCCCTCGCAGAAACGCCTGAAATCCGCCAGCGCCAGCTGCGGAAACTTCTCCGCGGCCGGCAGGCCCAGGCAGCTGGTGGCCCAGAGGGTCAGCAGCAGGTTTTTGTAGGTCAGCAAGCGCCGCTCGCCCCGCGGCAGCGGCGGGTTCAAGAGCGACAGCAGCTGGTCCAGCCGGATCAGGGCGTCCAACTCGCACCGCGTTTCGCGGATCTCGGCCATGGTGGCGAAATCCCGGTACAATTGCCCGCTGCGGCGGCCTTCGAAGTAAAGCGGGCGCTTGAGCAGCAGTCCGCCCACGAGCCCCAGCCCCTCCTCGCCCCAGAACCCCAGGGGCAGCCCGTGTTGCCCGAACCAGCTCTCCCGCTGCCAGCGCTGCGCCCGGCGCTTGAGCGCCGCCGCCGGCCCGTAGCCCACCCGGAAAAGGGGCTCCAGGAAATAACGCTGCAGCAGATCGGCGGCCCGGGCGGCGGCGTGATCCTCCCGGGCTGCGGCGCCCAGCAGCTGCTCCAGCCCCATGCTGAGGTAGCCGCAGGCCTTGCGGACCACCGCCCGCAGCTCCTGGCGCTGCCGTACGGGGCTCTGGTCGGCGGCGATCAGACGGTTGCAGAGGGCCGCAAACTCCTGCTGCAGGCGGTCGTGTTCGGCCTCGGCGCTGACATGGCCCAGGGCGCGCTCGAAGAGACTCTCGGCGCCCAGAAGCCCTGCGCCGGCCAGGGGCACCGGCAGCTTTAGGGCCCGTCGCGCGTCGGCCCGGGCCGTCCGGCGGGCGAACTGCTGCAGGTCCTGCGGCGCCAGCGGCTGGTAGATCGCCACGGCTTCCTCCAGGGGCAGAAAGCCGCTTTCGGCCAGGCGCACGTTGCGCAGGCGGTAGGCCTCCTCCTCGACTTCGGGGGCGATGACGTCGGCGGCTTCCAGCAGCAGGCCGTTTAAGACCCTGAGGTCGCGGTCCGCCAGGAGCCCCAGCAGGCGGGTAATGACCGCCTGGCGCTCCTCTTGCCCGGCGACCGACGCTTCCCCATCGGGTGGCGGTTTGCGAAAGCGGAAGTAGAAGAGGTCATCCAGGGTCTCGAAGCCCTCCCCCAGATCCGAGGGGTCCTGGTCGTGCTCGCGCACCCGCAACTCGATGTTGCGGAACAGGTAGAATTTGACCTCCTCGGTTTTTTCGGCCAGCACCCAGTCCACCACCCGCCTGGGGTCGGCCTGCAGCAGCAGCCCCAGCCAGCGGGTGAGGGCCGCGTCAACCCAGCGGTCGCCGCGCCAGACCTCGCGGTCCAGCAAAAACTCCCATTGCCCGGCGGTGGCCATCTTGAGCAGCGGCAGGGCGTCTTCGGGGCCGATCTCCTGCACCAAAAAGTAGAAGTCCTGCTCGGGCAGCGAATGGATCAGGGGCAGGGCCTCGGGGCTTTCCAGGATCGCGCTGAGCGCCTTTTCGGGCGGCAGCGCCAGGATCTCCCGCCGCCGGCGGCGCAGGGCGCGCAGCTTGTCTTCAACGACGGAGGGGGCGTGGGGGATGGCCATGTTCACCTCGTGGGGGGGAGTGGGCATCGTCGGCGGCCTCGGCTGCAAAGCCGGCCCGTCACCCGCCGGGGTGCGGCGCCGCTTTGAGGTCGCGCACCGGGTTGGCCAACACCGGGAACCCCGTGATGCGGGCTTCCACCAGATCGCCGTCGCCAATCACGGCCGCGCCCGGGGTCCCGGTGGAGATGATATCCCCCGGCAGGAGGGTCATCACCCGGGAGTGGTAGGCCACCAGGAAGTCCGGTGCAAAGGTCATGTTGGCCACCGCGTTGGCGGCGTGC
>JASFIY010000285.1:0-4231 GCA_050122415.1 Desulfobacteraceae bacterium | reverse complement strand
GGCTCGCTGGGGGTGAATACGCGCCGGGTCACGCTGGTGCTGATCGTCAGCGCGTCGCTGGTCTCGGCGGTGTGCGTCTCGGTCTCCGGGATCATCGGCTTCGTGGGGCTTCTGGTGCCCCACATGATGCGGGCCCTGACCGGCCCCGACAACCGCCGCCTGATCCCGGTCTGTCTGCTGGCGGGGGCCATCCTGCTGCTGGGCGCCGACACCACCACCCGGGCCCTGCTGCCCACCGAGATCCCCATCGGGGTCTTGACCGCGCTGATCGGGGGGCCGTTTTTCTGCTACGTCTTCCGCAAACGCCAGATGACGCGGGGCAGCCGCCGATGAGCTTTGAAGTCGACTCCGTGGATTTCGCCTACGCCCGCCGGCCCGTGCTGCAGGGGGTGTCGCTTTCGCTCGCGGCGGGCCATTTTTACGGCGTTCTGGGCCCCAACGGCTGCGGCAAGACCACCTTGCTGGACCTTCTTGCCGGCCACCGGCGGCCGGCTGCAGGCGTTATCCGCTATCGCGGCAGACCGCTCGGGGGCTATTCGCACCGCGCCCTGGCCGCCGAAATCGCCCTGGTGCCGCAGGATTTTTACATCAACTTTCCCTTCACCGCCCAGGAAATCGTCATGATGGGCCGCTACCCCTTCATCCCGCGCTTTGCCGCCCCCTCGGCCGGGGATCACCGGCGGGTCCGCCAGATCATGGAGGTCACCGGCATCTGGCCCCTGCGGGGCGCCCTGGTCACCGAACTCAGCGGCGGCGAGCGCCAGCGTGTGGTCTTCGCCCGCGCCCTGGCCCAGGATACCCGGGTTTTGCTCCTGGACGAGGCCACCTCCAATCTGGACATCGGCCACTGCCTGGACCTCCTGAGCCTGACCGCCGGTGCGGTGCGAAGCGCGGGCAAAACCGTGATCGCGGTCTTCCAGAACGTCAATCAGGCGGCCGCTTTCTGCGACCGTCTGGTGTTCATGAAGGCCGGCCGGGTGGTCGCCCACGGCGCCACCGGGACGGTGCTGCGGGCGGAGACCCTGGGGGAGGTTTTCGGGGTCAGCGCCGAGGTTGCCTACAACGTCTTTGCCGGCGCCCATCAGGTCGCTTTCCGAAAGTCCGCCGCATGAAAGCAGCCGCCATCCTTGTGCTGATCGTCGCCGCCGGCGTCTGGGCCGGAGCCCTGCCCGGGAGGGCGGCCGAATTCGCTCTGACCGACGGCAACCGGATTACCGACCAGGGCGGACGCCGGCATGTGGTGGAACGGCCTTTCGGGCGGATCATCTCCCTTTACGGGGCCCACACCGAGAACCTGTTTGCGCTGGGCCTGGAGCGCGAAATCATCGGCGTCACGCGCCACGAGTCATACCCTCCCGCGGCCCGGCGCAAGCCGGTGTTCTCCTACCACGACGACCCCGAGAAGTTTCTGGCGGCCCGGCCGGATCTCGTCCTGGTGCGGCCGATGATCGACCGCGGCTACCGGCCGCTGATGGCGCGCCTGGAGAAAAGCGGGATCGCGGTGGTCTCGCTGCAGCCCGGCACCATCCGGGAGATGTACCGCTACTGGGAGATTCTCGGGGTGCTCGCCGGCCGCCGGGCCGAGGCCGCCGCCCTGACCGAGCGCTTCCAAAAGGCGGTGGCGGCCTTTGCCGCGCTGGCGGAGCGGGTGGAAGCACCCAAGCGGGTTTTCTTCGAGGCGATCCACAGCAAGATGAAGACCTTTGCCCCCGACGCCATGCCGATCTTCGCCCTGGAAACCGCCGGCGGCATCAATCTGGCCGCCGACGCGCCCCCCGTCCGGGGTACCAACATCGCGGCTTACGGCACGGAGCGGGTCCTGTCGCATGCCGCTGAGTTGGACGTCTACCTGGCCCAGCAGGGAGTGATGAACCGGATCAGCCGGGAGGCCATCATCGCAACGCCCGGTTTTTCGGCCCTCAAGGCGGTGCGCGAAAATGCGGTCTTCCTGGTGGACGAAGCCATCGTCGCACGCCCCACGCCGCGGCTGCTGCTGGGCATCGCGGCCATCGGAAGGATCCTCTACCCGTCGGTCTTCGCGCCGTCGGCGGCGGCTATTTTGCGCGCCGCGGGGCTCGAGCCGGCATGAAGGCCCGTCGTCAACCCCCAACCGCGGCGCGGCAGCGCTTCAACCCGAGCACAGCAGAGGCAGCCTTATGACCCCACCCCCCGGCACGCTCTACGGCATCGGCGTCGGCCCCGGCGACCCGGATCTTCTGACCTTCAAGGCGGCCCGCATCCTGGGCCGGGTGGATGTGATCTTCACGGCCGCATCCGCCAAGAACGCCCACAGCATCGCGGTCGAGATCGCCCGGCCGCACATCCCCCCCGAAACCGCCGTGCGGCGCCTGCCCTACCCGATGACCCGCGACCCGGCGGCCCTGCACGCCGCCTGGCAGGCCAACGCCCGGACCCTGATCACCGAACTGGAGGCCGGTCGCGACGTGGCCTTTCTCACCCTGGGCGACCCCCTGACCTATTCCACTTTCGGCTACACCCTGAAATACGTCCGGGCCGCCGCCCCCCATGTCCCGGTGGAAACCGTGCCCGGGATCACCTCCTACCAGGCGGCCGCCGCCGCGCTCAACGTGCCCCTGGTGGAAGGCGAGGAGGCGCTCTTGATCATGTCGGGGGTCAAGGGCGGCGACCGGTTGCGGCAGCTGACGGTCAGACCCGAAAATGTGGTCTTTTTAAAGTCCTACCGCAACGTGCGGGGCATCGCGGGGGCCATCGAGGAGGCCGGCATGCTCCCCAACAGCTTCGGCGTTCGCAACTGCGGCCACGAAGACCAGGAGATCGTGCGCGACATCCGCGCGCTGGCCGACATGCCGCCCAACTACCTGACCCTGATCATCGCCAAGCGCCCGGGCGGAAATGAGTCGGCGTAGCGGCGGCATCCCCTACCGGGCGCTGACCCTATCCCTGGCGGCCTCCGCCCTGATGCTGGCCGGAGGTCTGCTGGCCATCGATGGGCTGACCGCGGCCCAAGTTGCCCACCGCCTGCTGCGACCCCTGATTCGGCTGCTGGGCTTTATCGCCGCCGGCCTGGTGGCCGGCCAGCTCATCGAGGCCGCCGGCTGGACGCGCCGTCTGGGGGTTCTGGCCGGCCCCCTGTTCCGCTTCGGCCGGCTGGGCCCGCACTGCAGCGCGACTTTCACCACCGCCTTTTTCTCCGGGGTGGCCGCCAACGCCATGCTGTGGGAATTCTTTCGGGAGAGCCGGATCACCCGCCACCAGCTTTTTCTGACCAACTTCGTCAACCAGTTTCCGGCCTTCTTTCTGCACCTGCCCACCACCTTTTTCATCGTCATCCCCCTGACCGGGCGGGCCGGCGCGCTCTACTTCCTGCTCACCTTTCTGGCGGCCCTCGGGCGGACGCTCGTCCTGCTGGTCTACGGCCATTTCAGGCTCCCGGCCCCCACGGCGGAGATGGCAACCCCGGCCGGAGGCCACCGCCGACCCGAGGCTGCCGGCCGGCGGGAGGGCCTCTGGCCCGCCATCCGGCGCAAGTTCCCGGTGCGCCTGACCCATGTGGCGCTCTACGTGATACCCATCTACACCGCCGTTTTTCTGGCCGGCAGCATCGGCCTTTTCGACCAGACCCGTGCCTGGCTGGCCGGCTACGTGGTCACCACCTTCATCCCGATGGAGGCCCTCTCGGTGGTCGTTCTGAGCTTCGCCGCGGAGTTCACCTCGGGCTTTGCCGCGGCCGGCGCGCTGCTGGAGGCCGGCATGCTCACCACCCGGCAGACGGTCGTGGCGCTTTTGATCGGCAACCTGGTGGCTTTCCCGATCCGGGCGCTGCGCCACCAACTGCCGCACTACATGGGGATATTTACGCCGGCGATGGGGGTCCAGCTCCTCCTGCTGGGCCAGAGTTTCCGCGTCCTGAGCCTGGCGGCGGTGGGCGCGCTCTACTTTATGGTGACCTGAAAACCCGACGGTTCCGCAAAAAGCGTTTTAACCCCGCCGTGCGGTGTTTTTTTAAAAAGGAACTTTGGCGGGCACCTTCGGAATGGACCGGATCTACCCCTACCATTTGGTTTATGTTCCTTTTATTGTACGGACAAGAAAAGGAACCAAAAGAAACCGCCCGCGCCCCGGGGCCCTCCGGGCTGCCCTGCGCTTCTCGCAGCCGGCGGGCCCTGTGGAACTCGCTGGCGCTCAAACAACCACAGGGCCTTTTTCGCCGGCTGCTGCGATGCTCGGCCCGGGACGACGGGACACAACC
>JASFIY010000284.1:0-4232 GCA_050122415.1 Desulfobacteraceae bacterium | reverse complement strand
GATCAGTGCAGCGGCAAGCAGGCACGACAGCAAGGCACTCCAAGCAAATGCCTTGGTAATGGCTTTCATTTCGATTTTTCCCCTTTTCCGTTGGGCTGCCCGCGGGTCTGGGCACTTCGGGCCGTGACCTCCTTCGTTCTCGGGTTGATGTGGACGTGCTTTTTTAGCCGGGGAGTATAGAGATCTGCAAATGAGGTGTCAATGATCCCAAGGATTTGGGTGTGGCACGGCAAGCCGGTTGTCTTTGCGCCTGAACCGGTCCGGTGGTCCGATCTTGCTTTGTCACCGGGCAAATATCGGAATCGAAAACGGAGCCTTTGGTGGAAAGCGCTTGACCTCGCGCCCCGATGCTTCGGCGGAAAGGAGCCTTGATGGCCACCCCGGGATCAAGCCGGGGGTCAACGATACCGATGGAATTGTCAGACCCCGAATCCGATGTCGAGTTCCAATCGTATGGACACGCCCTGTTTAAACTTGATGGACCGGTAAAAAGTCAAAAACCAGACGGTTTCGAAAAAAGTTCAAGTTACGGCGCGCAAATCTCGAGCAGTGAGGCGTACTTATGTACGCCGCAGCGACTTCGAGATGCAGCGCAACGCAGAAAGTGGACTTTTTGCGGAACCGTCAACCTTGTTTTTGGGGAATAAACTCAAGTCATGAAAACGATCCCGTTTTTTGTTCTTTTTATCTGCTTGGGGTGCATTTTCGCCTCCTTGGCCACAGCCGGAGATCCGGAATTTTTCGTGGACGCCCGCGATTCGATTCCACCCCCATGGGAAACGGTGGATCCTGAAATCGTTCTCCGCCAGCGTCCGGTTTTCGTTCGATTCGAAATGCTCTCCCCTGATCGTTTCAACGAACTGCGGCTCAATTTTTTTGAGGATGTTCACACGACCGTCGTTCTGGATCAGCTCAAGACCATTTCTCCGCAGGAGTCCGTCTGGATCGCAACCGTTTTGTCCGGGAGCCTGAGGGGGACGGCCACTCTGGTGCTCAAGGGCAAGCATTTAACGGGCAGCGTGCGTCTGGGTCCACTGGCCTACCACGTGCGCCACATCGGGGGTGATCTTCACCTGGTGCGAGAAATCCGAGCACCTCAAGCCGGCGTGACGGCTATGGCCCCGATGAGCGCGTCGACCAATATGACAAACGAGGTCTTGGAACTGGTCAATTTGGAGCGTCAGATCCAAAAACTGCATCCCCTTCAATCCGACAGCCGATTGCAGGCGGCCGCAACCGGGCACTCCCAGGACATGGCCGCGCAGAACTACTTCGATCACACCAGCCTGGACTCTCGCACGCCCGGCATGCGGATATCCCAAGCCGGATATTCTTGGAGCACCTACGGCGAAAATATTGCGGCCGGCTATTCGACACCGGCGGCGGTCATGGCGGGCTGGATGAACAGTGCGGGGCACCGTGCCAACATCCTGAGCAGCGCGTTTTGCGACCTCGGTGTCGGGTATGCGTATGCGGCCGAAAGTACTTACGGCGCGTACTGGACCCAGAACTTTGGACGGCAGCAGGGGGTGTCGGCCTGCAGTTCGATTCCGGAGCACACCATCTCCGCCTCGGGGGGTCTGCACGGCAGGATATCGCCATCGGGGATCGTGACGGTCGCCCCGGGGGCAAGCGCAACCTTTCAGATCACCGCCGACCCCGGATATCAAATCGCGGATGTGGTGGTTGACGGACAATCACAGGGGATTTGCGAGACTTACAGTTTTGTGGATGTTCGGCAGGACCACACCATTGAAGCGTTGTTTGAAAGGGCCAGCACCAGTCGCAAATTTTTCCCCTGGCTTCCGCTGCTTCTGCCCGCAGAGTGACGCCTGCCCTTGGGGAAGAAGCCTGGCCGTCCATGAATGATAAGCATCGGCTAGTGGCCCTGCTGAGGATGACCTTGGCGCAGCCAGGCGGCCAGCCGCACCAGGCCCTCCGCGGTGGAGACCCGCGGCTGGTAGTCCAGGTCGTGGCGGGCGGCGCTGATGTCGAACCAGTGGGCGGTGGCCAGCTCGCGGGCCACGAAGCGGGTCATGGGCGGCTCCCGTGAGATCCGCAAAAGCCGGTAGACCCCCTCCAGCAGCGCGCCGCTCAGCCAGGCCAGGCCGGCCGGAATCGAGCGGCGGATCGGCGCTTTGCCGCCCGCCCTCAGAATGGCGTCGATCATCTCCCAGAGCGGGATGGGTTCCCCCTGGCTGATGAAATAGACCCTCCCCGAGAGCCCCGGGTCGGCGGCCAGGCGGTCGGCGGCCAGCAAATGCGCCTCGGCGGCGTTGTCGATATAGATCGTGTCCACGCGGTTGCGCCCCCGGCCCACCCGCCTGAGGCGCCCGGCGCGGGCGAGAATGCGGGGCACCAGATGGGGGTCGCCCGGCCCCCAGATCAGGTGCGGGCGCAGGATGATGGCGCCGAGGCCCTCGCGTGCGGCCCGGATCACCAATCGTTCGGCCAGGGCCTTGGTGTGTGGGTAGGCGGCGTGGTAGCGGGCGGGGTAGGGTACCGACTCGTCCACCCCCTCCATGTTGCCGCCGTGAAACACGACGCTGGGGGAGCTGGTGTGGACCAGGGCGCCCACCCCCTGCCGCCGGCAGGCGGCGATCACGTTTTCCGTGCCGATCACGTTGGGGCGGTGGTAGTCCGCGAATCGGCCCCAGACCCCGGCCCGGGCGGCGGTGTGAAAGACCACCTCCTGACCGCGGCAGGCGGCGTCCACCGCCTCCGGGTCGGCCAGGTCGCCCTGCAGCTGGTCCACCCCCAATGCCGTCAGTTCTGCTTTGGGCTTGCGCGAAAAGCTGGTCACCCGGTCGCCGCGGGCCACGAGCCCTCGGACGATCGCACTTCCCAGAAACCCGCCGCCGCCGGTCACCAGGACGCGTCTTGCCGGCCCGTCAGGGGTCATCGGAACCTCCTTCGCCTGTCTGGCCAAGGGGGTCTGACACCACCTGGCGCTTGGCCCATCGGGCCAGCTGCTCGCGGAATATTTTCGAATTGTGGCGGATGTCCACCGGAAAAGCGGGGTGAAAGAGGATGGTGTCGATATTCTGGGTCATGGGCGTCTCGCGGGCCAGCGCCAGCAGCTCCCGGCGCAGCGCCTCGTTGTCGGCCTGGCGGGAGGCCTTTTCCAGCTCGATGCAAATCACCGGGGTCTGCTGGCCGCGAGGCCCCACCCCCACCAGGGCGCTGCGGAAGACGGCCGGGTGGTTGTTGAAGATCGCCTCGCAGGGGATGGTGAACAGAGTCCCGCCGGGGGTGATCACCCGCTGGCTCTTGCGTCCGCAGAACCAGATCCGGCCTCTGGTGTCCATCCAGCCCAGGTCCCCCATACGGTGCCAGAAGCCTTCCCCATCGACGATTTTGGCCAGCGCGTCGGCTTCCGGGCGCTGGAAGTAGTGGCGGGTCACCAGGTCCCCCCGTACGGTGATCTCGCCGATGTCCCCCTGGGGCACGACCCGCGCTTCAGGCCACGCGGCGATGGGGTCGTCGCTGATTTCGATGATTTCCACCCTGAGACCCTCCAAGGGCAGCCCCACGCAGGTGCCGAAGCCCCTCTCGCTGAGGTGGCGGGTTTCGTTGAGAATCTCGTTGCTGCCGATGGAGATGACCGGTACGGCCTCGGTGGCGCCGTAGGGTGTGTGAATCTCGGCCTCCCCGCAGAGCATGGACCCGAATCGCGCGATGTTGTCCGGCATCACCGGGGCGCCTGCCGAAACCACGCGTTTTAAGCTCGGCAGGCGCAGGCCGCGCTCGGCCCCGTAACGGCCGACGCGGTTGAGCAGCGCCGGTGAGGCGAACATGTTGGTGACCCCGTGGTTTTCGATGGCCTCCAGGATCCGCACGGGGTTCGCCTCCGCCGGCCGGGTGGGGTCCATGTCGGGGATGACCGCCGTCATGCCCAGGGCGGGGTCGAAAAGGGCGAAAAGCGGAAAGGTCGGCAGGTCGATTTCTTCGGGGCCGATTTGAAAATGGGCCTGGATCCGCCGGATCTGGGCGTCGAAAACGCCGTGGGTGTAGACCACGCCTTTGGCCGGGCCGGTGCTGCCGGTGGTGAACAGGATCGCCGCGGTTTCATCGGCGGTCGTGTCGGCCGGCGGGTAGGCCTGCCACGGGCGCCGCAGCAGGTGCAGCAGGGTGGGGCCGCCCCAGCACCAGCGGGGGCCCACGGTCACCCAGGTGCGCAGCGTCCGAAAAAAACGGGGGTAGCATAGCCTCAGCAAATGCGCCTTGGAGAT
>JASFIY010000283.1:0-4245 GCA_050122415.1 Desulfobacteraceae bacterium | reverse complement strand
AAAAATCCATCTTGGGCCTCCGGTTTGGGCCAAGCCCGGGGCGGGTTCGATAATCGGCCCGGGCCGTTGGGGTGTTGGCGGTTGGTTTGGGGATGTTGGCGGCCGTCGCCCTCCGTTTGGAAGCCGCGGGGCCGGGGAGGCCTTCGGCAGTCGACGCCGATGCGTGGCCTCAGTCCCCCCGGATGCCCACCACCCCGGCGAAGAAGCAGGCCACCCAGTGGCCGTCGGCCACCTCGCGGAAGGACGGCACCCGTTTGCGGCAGACATCCTTGGCAAAGAGGCAGCGGGTGTGAAAGCGGCACCCCGGCGGGGGTTCGATGGGGCTGGGACGTCACCCCTCAAGATAATGCGCTCCCCCCTGAGGTTCGGGTCGGGCATCGGCACCGCCGAGAGCAGCGCCTGGGTGTAGGGGTGCAGCGGCCGCCGGTAGAGGGTTTCGCTGGCGGTCAGCTCCACGATCTGGCCGAGGTACATGACGGCCACCCGGTCGCTGACGTGCTCCACCACCCCCAGATCGTGGGAGATGAAGAGGTAGGTCAGCCCGAAGCGCTCCTGCAGGTCCTCCAAGAGGTTGATCACCTGGGCCTGGATGGAGACGTCCAGGGCCGAGACCGCCTCGTCGCAGACGATCAGCTTGGGCTGCAGCGCCAGGGCCCGGGCGACCCCGATGCGCTGGCGCTGGCCGCCGGAGAACTGGTGCGGGTAGCGGCGCATCTGCTCCCGGCGCAGACCGACGGTTTCCAGCAGCTCCAGCACGCGCGCCTCGCGCTCCCGGCGGCTTCCCAGGCCGTGGATCAGCAAGGGCTCGCCGACGATCTGGCCCACGGTCTTGCGGGGGTTGAGGGAGGAGAAGGGGTCCTGGAAGATGATCTGCATCTCCCGGCGCATGCGGCGCATCCGGGCGCGCCCGAAGGCCAGCAGGTTCTCCCCCTCGAAAAAGAGCGCACCCGCGGTGGGCTCCTCCAGGCGCAGGATGACGCGCCCGAAAGTGGTCTTGCCGCAGCCCGACTCCCCCACCAGGCCGACGGTCTCCCCCTTGCGGATGGCGAGGCTGACGTCGTCCACGGCCCGCACCGCCCCGACCTGCTTCATGAAAACGCCGCCGCGGATGGGGAAGTGCTTGACGATGTTGCGGGCCTCGAGGAGGATTTCGGGGCTTTCAGGCGGATCAGGCATATTTCAGGCACCGTGCGATGTGGTTGGGGCCCACCGGGTAGAGCTGCGGCGCCACCCGGCGGCAGTCGGCGAAGACGTCCGGGCAGCGGTCGCTGAAGAGGCAGCCCGGGGGCAGGTTGAAGAGCGAGGGCACCGTGCCGGGGATGGTGTTCAGACGCTGTCCCCGGCTGCGGCCGCCGACCACCGGGATCGAGCGCATCAAGCCGATGGTGTAGGGGTGTTTGGGGCGGGCGAAAAGGGTCTCGACGTCGGTGTACTCCACCACCTTGCCGGCGTACATGACCGCCACGTGCTGGGCCATCTCGGCGATCACCCCCAGGTCGTGGGTGATGAAGAGGATCGAGGCCCCGGTCTCGTTTTTGAGGGTGTTCATCAGGTCCAGGATCTGGGCCTGGATGGTGACGTCCAGCGCCGTGGTGGGCTCGTCGGCGATCATCAGGCGGGGGTTGCAGGCCAGCGCCATGGCGATCATGACCCGCTGGCGCATGCCGCCGCTCATCTGGTGGGGGTATTCCCGCAGGCGGCTGGAGGCCGCCGGGATGCCCACCAGCTGGAACATCTCCACCACCCGCGCCATGGCCCCAGCCCGGCCCAGCCCCTGGTGCAGGCGGATCACCTCGGCCACCTGCTCGCCCACCGTGAAGACCGGGTTGAGCGAGGTCATCGGCTCCTGGAAGATCATCGAAATGCGGTTGCCCCGGATTTTGCGCATGCGCCCCTGGGACAGGTGCAGCAGGTCGGTGCCCTCGAAGAGGATCTGGCCGCCGACGATCCGGCCGGGCGGCACCGGGATCAGCCCGATGATGGCGTGGGCGGTGACGCTCTTGCCGCAGCCCGACTCGCCCACCAGCCCCAGGGTCATGCCCGGCGCGATGGCCAGGCTGACGTCGTCGACGGCCTTGGCGACCCTGCCGCGGACGAAGAAGTGGGTTTGCAGATGCCGGATTTCCAGAAGGTTCGGTGGCGCCATGGTCAGTCTCGCAGGCGGGGATCCAGCGCATCCCGCAGGCCGTCACCGAAGAGGTTGAAGCCCAGCACGGCCAGCAGGATCGCGATTCCGGGAAAAGTCATGACCCACGGGGCCCGCAGGATCAGGGCGCGGCTGTTGGCGATCATGGCCCCCCACTCCGGCGTCGGCGGCTGGGCGCCCAGGCCCAGAAAACTCAGGGCGGCGGCGTCCAGGATGGCCGATGCGAAGCTCAGGGTGGTCTGGACGATCAGCGGCCCCAGGCAGTTGGGCAGGACCGCGATCAGGATGATCCGCCAGTCCCTGGCGCCCACGGCGCGCGCCGCGGTGACGTAGTCTTTGCCGCACTCCTCCAGCACGCTGCCGCGCACGATGCGGGCGAAGCGCGGTACGTAGGTGATCCCGATGGCAATCATGGCGTTGCGCAGGCTGGGCCCCAGGTAGGCCACCACCACGATGGCCAGCAGGATGTAGGGAAAGGCTAGGATGATGTCCATGACGCGCATGATGACCCCGTCCCGAAAGCCCCGGTAGTAGCCGGCGATCGCCCCCAGCAGGGTGCCCACCCCAAAGGCCAGCCCCACGCTGAAGACCGCCACCAGCAGCGACACGCGCGCCCCGTAGATCAGCCGCGAGAGGATGTCGCGGCCCAGGTCGTCGGTGCCGAGGATGTTTTTCCAGGTGCCGCCGGCGTGCCACACCGGCGGCTTGAGCTGATCGTAGAGCGATGTCGCGATGGGGTCGTGGGGGCTCAGCAGCGGTGCGCAGATCGCCGTCAGCACGAAGGCGATCACGATCACCAGCCCGGCCACGGCGGTCTTGTTGCGCCACAGCTGCTCCAGCTGGTCGAGCAGGGGGTGGCGGCTGTCGGCGGCGTTCAGGGAGGCGTCGGCGGTCATGGCTTCCGGGGGTTATTTGACGCTGATGCGCGGGTTGATGACGGCGTAGAGCACATCGACCATCAGGTTGATGACCACGAAAATCGCGGCGATAAACAGCGTACCGCCCTGGATGACCATGTAGTCGCGCTGCATCACGGCGTCATACATCCACTTGCCGACGCCGGGCCAGGCGAAGATCGTCTCGGTCAGGATGGCGCCGCCCAGCAGCACCCCGAACTGCAGCCCGATGGTGGTCACCACCGGGATCAGGGCGTTGCGGAAGGCGTGTTTGAAGGTCACCGCGAACCTCGAGAGTCCCTTGGCCTTGGCGGTCTTGATGTAGTCTTGACGCAAAACCTCCAGCATGCTGGAGCGCGTCATGCGGGCCACGATGGCCGTCGGAATGGTGCTCAGGGTGACGGCCGGCATGATGATGTGCCAGAGGACGTCCCGCAAGGCGACCCAGTTGCGGGTCAGGAGAGCGTCCAGAACATAGAAGTTGGTGATGGTCTGCAGCTCGATGCCGATGCTGAGCCGGCCGGAGAGCGGCAGCCAGCCCAGCTCCAGGGAGAAGATCAGCATGAAGACCAGGCCCAGCCAGAAAATCGGCATGCTGACCCCCACCAGGGCGCCGACCATGCTGAGGTAGTCGAAAATCGAGTACTGCCGGGTGGCGGAGACGATCCCGAAGAGGATGCCGAAAAAGCAGCTGATCGCAAGCGCCGCGACGGACAGTTCGATGGTGGCCGGAAAACGCTGCTTGACCTCGTGCCAGACTTTTTGGCGGGTCCAGATGGTCTCGCCCAGGTCGCCTTTCAGCAGCCGCTTGAGGAACATGCCGTACTGCACGTGCAGGGGCTGGTCCAGGCCGAGATGTCTGCGGATCTCCTGCAGGGCGCTGTCGGTGGCGCGCTCGCCGAGCAAGAGCTCGGCGGGGTCGCCGGGGGTCAGGTGCAGCATCAGGAACACCAGAACCGAGACCCCCAGCAGGGTGGGAATCAGAATCAGGACCCGGCGGGTGATGTAGGCGAGCATGGCGTACCGTTTTCAGGGGCGCGGCGGCAGGCTCCCGGGGCCTGCCGCCGGCGACCGCAGGGATGGATGCCGGGCGGCGCGCCATTCTCAGGCCGCGCCGCCCCGGCGCCTATTTCAGCCAGACGTTCTTCATGCGCACCGATGCGGTCGGGTGCAGCTTGAAGTTCATGACGTTTTGGGTGTGCG
>JASFIY010000282.1:0-4250 GCA_050122415.1 Desulfobacteraceae bacterium | reverse complement strand
GCCGAAAGCATCAAGGGCAAGGTGCGCGGGTTTGCCATCCTGCTTCACGAACCCACGCTGCGGTTCACCTATCTCGACTGGATTGCCACCGCCACCGACCGCGCCGGCGCCGGCATCGGGGGCGCGCTCTATGCCCGCATCCGGCAGGAGTCCACGGCGCTCAAGGTGCAGGGCCTCTTTTTCGAGTGTCTGCCGGATGATGCCAAGGATTGCCCCGATCCCTTATTGCTCAAGCAAAACCGCGCCCGCCTGCGCTTTTACGAGCGCTACGGCGCCCGCCCGATCGTCAACAGCGGCTACGAATCGCCGGTCAAGCCGGGGGATACCTGCATGCCCCATCTGGTCTACGACGATCTGGGCAGCGGCCGTCCGCTGAAAAAGGCCTTCGCCCGGCAGGTGGTGCGGGCGATCCTGGAGCGCAAGTATGCCGACTACTGCCCGGCCGACTATGTCGCGCGGGTGGTGGCCAGCTTCCGGGAAGACCCCGTGCGGCTGCGCGAATTCCGCTACGTCAAGCCCGCGGCGGTGATCGCGGCGGTGGAGAGCCGTTCGGCCGAGCAGATCGCCCTGATCGTCAACGACCGCCACGACATCCACCATGTCCACGAACGGGGCTATGTGGAGTCCCCGGTGCGGGTCAAAAGCATTTTAAAGGCCATCGAACCCAGCGGCCTTTTCGCCGCCATCAAACCCAGGCCCTTTGCGGACAAGCACCTGCACGCGGTTCACGACGCGGATTTCGTGGGCTACCTCAAGCGCGCCTGCGCGGCGGTCCCCACCGGAAAATCGCTTTACCCCTACATCTTCCCCATTCGCAACAAGACCCGCCCCCCCAAGGAGCCGTCGGTGCTTTCGGGCTACTACTGCATCGACACCTTCACCCCCATCAACGCCAACGCCTACCCGGCGGCACGCCGCAGCGTGGACTGCGCCCTGACCGCCGCCCGGGAGATTTTGGACGGCCGCCGCATGGCCTACGCCCTGATCCGCCCTCCCGGGCACCACGCCGAGCGCCGCAGCTTCGGCGGCTTCTGCTACTTCAACAACAGCGCCATCGCCGCCCAGTACCTCTGCGCCCACGGCCGGGTGGCCATTCTGGACGTGGACTACCACCACGGCAACGGCGGCCAGGACATCTTCTACCGCCGCAGCGATGTACTGACCGTTTCGATTCACGGCCACCCCCGCTTCGCCTACCCCTATTTCAGCGGATTCGAGGACGAGCGCGGCGAGGGTGAGGGCGAGGGCTTCAACCTCAACATCCCCCTGCCCGAGGCGGTGGACGGCGAAAGGTACCGAAAGGCCCTGGCGCGCGCCCTGCAGCGGATCAAAGAGTTCAAGCCCCAGTTTCTGATTTTGGGCTTCGGCCTGGACCCGGCCAAGGGGGACCCCACCGGTTCGTGGTCTCTGACGGTTCGGGATTTCACCCACAACGGCCGGATGATAGGGGCCCTGGGCCTGCCGCTGGTGGTGGTCCAGGAGGGCGGCTACCGCACCCAGACCCTGGGTAAAAACGCGCTGGCCTTTTTCCAGGGGCTGGTCGCGGGCGCCGGACAGTGGGCTGACAGCCGCCAAACCCCGGAGCACCGCCTTCACGGGGTGGTCTGGCGCGATGTCCTCACCCCCGAGGACGGTCCGCGCGTCCGCCGTCTGGTGGAGGTCACCGGCTTCTTTCACCCGGAGGAGGTGGCCGTGGCCGAAGAGCTGGTCCTGGAGCGCCTGGAGAAGGGGGAGGCCAGCGGCTACCACTTCGTCATGGCCGACCACTACGGCCGGCTGGCGGGCTATGCCTGCTTCGGCCCCATCCCCTGCACCACCGCCAGCTACGATCTCTATTGGATCGCGGTTCACCCGGACTTTCAGGGCCGCGGGCTGGGCCGGCGGCTGCTCTCGGAGTCCGAGCGGCGCATCAAGGCCGCCGGCGGCAGCCGGATCTACGTCGATACCTCCCAGCGGGTGCAGTATGCCAGCACCCGCGCCTTTTACGAGCGCTGCGGCTACCGCCTGGAGACCGTCCTCAAGGACTTCTACGCGGTGGGCGACGGCAAGGCGATCTACTGCAAGTCCCTGATTTAAAGCCCAGCGCGCCTACCCCCGCCACAAGGTCCAGGCCAGGCCATTTCTATCCGTACTGTGGGTAAATTTGGATTTACAGGTCTGACACTCGTAATCCTGCTCCTCGAAGCCCCGGGGTTTAATCCCCCTGAAAATGCGGGGCTCATCGACCTTTATTAAAAATTCATGCGGCCTTCCGTTGCGCGCTTTCAGCGATTGCGCCTCACACAGATCGCAAATTTTCATTTTCATTCCTCTCCAATTTTAACCCAAAATGATCCATTTTCGCCTGCTGCTTCATCCCCAGCCACCCTGACCGGGGATCCGGCGAACCATGTTTTTCCCGGTATCCGGCATCGCGGTCAACCCGTTCGTGGCCTTTGGCGTTGCACGCGTGATTTCCTTTTTCACCGCCATGGGCGGGGTATCCGGCGCATTTGGGGTGCTGTCCTTCCAGGTCAACTTTCTGGGTTACAGCGCGCCATCGGTCAGCGCCGCCAACCGGGTGTTCAACATCGTGGCGGCTCCAGCGGGGGGTATCGCTATATCCGCGAAGGCCGAATGCGCTGGCCCCTCACCCGGGCCGTCATCATCGCCACCCTGCCAGGGGTGTTTATCGGCGCCTGGGTGCGGATCGTTTATCTGCCGGACCCCAAAAGGTCAAACTTTTTGTCGCCGCGCTGCTGCCCAGCCTCGGCTTGCGCCTGCTGCCAAATGTGCTGCGCCGCCCAGGAGCAGTGCCGGCCGTGGACTGAAAATCCTGCAGGCCAGATGGCCCCAGCTGGCGTTTGAATACGACGGCGCCAGCCACCGGTTTTCGCCCCTGGTGGTGGATCTCGCCTGTTTTTGGGTGGACATCGCCGGCGGGTCCATCGCGGCGCCCTTCTTGCGGGCGATTGTCTGCCTCCCGGTCCATACCATCGCCGGGTCGGCCCTGATGGCCACCTTTGTGACGTCCGTGGCCGGGGTGGGATTCTAACAGCTTTTGCCCCAAATCTATACCGAAATGGCCGTCGCGCCGGGTTTCGATGCGCCCATGGCATCGATGGGGACACGGGCGCCTTTCAGGAAACGGTTGGATGCGACTGCCCTGTTGTCCTGTTCAAAATCCCTTGACATTTTCCAATGACTGAAATATCGGTGTCACCTTCTGGCAGAAGACGTACCAGGAAGGTACACCTCAACAAATGGAGTTTGCAGCGCGCATCCGGGAGGTTCTGAAACCGGACTCCTGAGCGCCCATCACCCGGTTCGGGCGACCCCCCAAAGGGTTCGCCGCGGCCGCAGCCGCTAAACGCCATCAAGGCCAAGAAGGTCTCCGAACGGGAAGAGCCCCCGTCGCTGACCTCTTGGCCTTTTTTTTGGTCCGGGAAGGTCGGCGGGAGGCTATCGGAATCGAGGAGGTGACCGTTGAGATTGTGGAAACCCATCCTGCCGGCGCTCGTCCTGGGATCGGTTCTGGCGCCGGCGCTGCTGTGGGCGGCGGGGGACGCCGTCCGGGAAAAGATCGAAAAGCCGGTCCAGCAGGCCATCGACACCCGTCAGGCCACCCAACAAGCCGAGGAGGCATGGCGCCAGGAACGCGACCGGCGCATGGCCCTGCTCGCCTCGCTGGAGCAGGAGCAGGCGCGGCTGGAACACGCGCAGCTGCGCTTGCGGGAGGATCAGGCCGCGCGCCGGCAACGGATTGACGCTAAAGCGCGCCAGCTGGCCGCCAGCGAGGAGATCGCAGGCCAGATCGCCCCTTACCTGGAAGAGGTCCTGGACACGCTGCACGCCCGCATCGTTGCGGACCAGCCGTTTCTGACCCGCGAGCGCCGACTGCGGGTGGACCGCCTGGGCAGCCTGCTGGGCGACCCGGGGGTGACGGTCAGCGAAAAATTCCGCAAGACCATGGAAGCCCTCATGGTGGAGGCCGAGTACGGGCGGACCATCGAGGTCTATCAGGACACGATCACGGTGGCGGGGCAGCCCCTGCTGGCCACGATCTTTCGGCTGGGACGGATCGCACTGTTCTACCAGACCCTGGACCACCGCCACAGCGGCATGTTCGACGTGGCGGCCAGGGCCTGGACCCCGCTGCCGCCGTCCTTTGACCGCGCCCTGCGGACGGCCATCGACATCGCGGCCAAGCGGCAGCCGGTGGAGCTCCTGAACCTGCCCCTGGGAAGGATGGCGACCCCATGAAAGCACCT
>JASFIY010000281.1:0-4254 GCA_050122415.1 Desulfobacteraceae bacterium | reverse complement strand
GCCGCCCGCTGCTCCGTTCGCCTGGGCGCCCAGGAGGTCAACGTCATCTACCGCCGCACCCGTGCGGAGATGCCCGCCCGCCTGGAGGAGATCGAAAACGCCGAGGAGGAGGGCATCCATTTCCACTTCCTCTGCGCGCCCATCGCCTTCATCAGCGACGGGCGCAGCAACGTGGCCGCCATGGAGCTGATCCGGATGCAGCTGGGCGAGCCCGACGCCAGCGGGCGCCGTCGCCCGGTCCCGATACCCGGCAGCGAGTACACCATGGAAATCGACACCGTCGCCGTCTCCCTGGGGACCTCGCCCAACCCCCTGATCGCCTCCACCACGCCGGACCTGGAAACCTCGCGCTGGGGCACCGTGGTGGTGGACGAGCTCGGCAAAACCTCCAAGGCCCGGGTCTGGGCCGGCGGCGACATCGTTTCCGGCGGCGCGACGGTCATCAGCGCCATGGGCGAGGGGCGATTGGCGGCGGTGGCGATGCACCGCTATCTGACCGAATGATGATGCCCAGCGCCGGCGGGGAATGCCGGAGAAGACCGGATCCCCTGCGCGCTTCCTGCGCCGGGAAGTTTTGCCAACGGGAGGGTTGCAGAAAAAGGTCGTTGTCCCCTTTTGATCGAGGATATCCGTTATGATTGAAACCGTTTTACTCTATCTCGCCCTCGCCGTTTTCGCTGCCGGCAGCCTCTACCGAATCTCGGCCTGGTTCCGCCACGACATCCGCCCGGACACGCCGCCGACCTCCCCCGGGGCGCGCCTGGGCGCGGCGATGAAAGGCATCGCGGCCACGGTCTTCAGCCCCAAGCTCCTCACCCTGATCCGGGTTTTCGTGATGGACGGCCTGCTGCAGGTCCGGCTGCTGCAGCGAAGCCCCTACCGCTGGGTGATGCACATCTGCATCTACGGCGGCTTCATGATCCTGCTGCTCTTCCATGCCCTGGAGAGCCTGATCACCGCCCAGCTCTTCAGCAACTACCAGTCCACCGCCAACCCGTGGGTGTTCATCCGCGATTTTGCCGGCCTGCTGGTCATCGTGGGGATGGTGATGGCCGTCCGGAGACGCTTCTTCGGCCCCGCCCCCCGCCCCCCGAGCGCCAAGGCCGACACGCTCCTGATCGTCATCCTGGCGGTGATCATGCTCTCGGGGATCGTGCTCAAGGCCAGCAAAATCACCTCCCACACCAGCTACCTGGACATGGTGGACGTCTACGCGGCGACCTTCGACGAGGAGGAGCTCAACGCCCTGGAGGCCTACTGGGTGGACCAGTATCACGTGGTTTCACCCAACATGACCGGCCCCTTCGACCCTGAGACCCTGGAAGCCGGCGAGATGCTGCACGAGATGGCCTGCGCCGAGTGCCACGCCAAACCCAACTGGGCCTTCACCAGCTTCGCCGTCGCCAAGGCCGGCAAGCGCTACGCGCTTAAGCTGGACCAGCTGAATTTCCCGGGTCTCATCTGGTGGGTGCACTACCTGGCCTGCATGCTGGGCCTGGCCTACGTGCCCTTCAGCAAGATGTTCCATTTCTTCACCACCCCGCTGAGCCTCGCGACCAACGCCGTCTTCGACAAGGGCAGTGCGGCCCCGGCCAACCTGGCCACCAAGCAGTTGATGGAACTGGACGCCTGCATGCACTGCGGCGCCTGCACCCAAGCCTGCTCGGTGGGCGTCACGGTGGCCGCGGTCCCCAACACCTTCATTCTGCCCTCCGAGAAGATCCCGGCCATCCGGGAGCTTGCCGCCGGCAAGGTGTTGACCCCCGATCGGCTGCGCCTGCTGCAGCAGGGCCTGCACCTCTGCACCAGCTGCAACCGCTGCACCGAGGCCTGCCCGGCGGGGATCCAGTTGACCGACCTGTGGGCGGCGGTCAAGGAGACGGTGCTCCGGAAAGGTGTGCCGGAGTTCCTGCTGCTCTCGCCGCTGTCGGTGCACCGCGGGGTTACCGCCGGTCCTGCACTGAATACGGACGGCTACCGCGAACCCCTGGAGACCGCCCAGGACGCTGCCGGCGGCGGCCGGCTGGCCGAATTCCGGCGCAACCCGCAGCCTTTGCCGGTGCCCGGCCCTGAAAAGGTCTTCGCCCTCGCCGGCCAGTGGATGCAACCCGAGGCCTACGCCGCCTGCTACCGCTGCATGACCTGCACCAGCGCCTGCCCGGTGGTGCGCGACACCCCCGAAGAGGCGGCCAAGCTGGGGCTGCTCCCCCACCAGATCATGTACGCCGTCAAGCTGCGGCAGTGGGACCTGATCTTCGACTCCCCAATGCTCTGGGATTGTGTGGGCTGCTACCAGTGTCAGGAACAGTGCCCGCAGTCGGTTCGGGTGGCCGACGTGCTCTACGTGCTCAAGAACCAGGCGATTTCCAGGGCGCTTGCAGGCGCGTTCTCCGATGATCGGAAAGGGATCCAATGAAAAGACTGGCGTTGTTTCGCTGTTGTGTCACCTCCCTCAGGCTGCAGCATTACGAGTCCGCCACCGACGCGGTGCTGGGCGCCCTGGGGGTGGTCTGCGACGATCTCAAGGCCTTCGGCTGCTGCGGCTACCCCCTGAAAAACTTCGATCTCAAGGCCTACCTCCTGGCGGCCGCGCGCAACCTGGCCCTGGCGGAAAAGAATTACCTGGACATCACCACCAGCTGCAACTGCTGCTACGGGAGCCTGAAGCAGGCCCAGCAGATGCTGGCCGAGGATGCAGGCCTGCTGCGGGAAATCAACGCGATGCTGTCCAAGGAGGGGCTCTATTACCGGCGCGAGGTGCAGGTCTTCAGCCTGCTGGAGACCTATCACGAGCTGATGGGCGCCGGCGCCATTCAAAAGCGTCTGAAGGCCACCTACGACGGGCTCCAGGTGGCCACCCACTACGGCTGCCACCTGCTGCGGCCCTCCAACGTGGTGGCCTTCGACCACCCCCTGGCGCCGAAAAAGTTCGACGCCCTGGTGGCCCTCACCGGCGCTCAGAGCATCCCCTGGGACACAAAGCTGGAATGCTGCGGATCCCCCATGGCGGGCGTCAACGACACCCTGGCCGAAAGCCTGGGGCGGGCCAAGCTGGACGCGGCGGGCCGCGCCGGGGCCGCGCTGGTGTGCGTCATCTGCCCCTACTGCCAGATCCAGTTCGACTGGATCCAGGCCCGGGCGGAACAGGCGGACCAAGCCGACGGCCTGCCGCCGGCCCTCTACTACCACCAGCTGCTGGGGCTGTGCCTGGGGATCGACCCCCGGCAACTGGGACTCACGGACCGGCAGCTGCAGGCCGCGGGTCTCCAGGCGGCCCTGCGGCCCGTGGCCAAGGAACCCGCGGCGGAGGCAAGCCCCGCCGCCTGAGAGCGCAGCAAATTTGAAAAACAAAACCCCCCGGGCCGGCCTGCAGCCCCCGGGGGGTTTTTATTTGGCACCCGAATGGGAAACGATCGGCGGGGGTCAGCCCTTGCCCGTGGGCAGGGACATTTCCTCACCCAGCATGCTGAAGGGCGAAATCCCGTCGGGAAGCCCGGTCTTGTAGTCGAAGATCTCCTCCACCAGGCCGTTGACCCGCTTGTAGAGGGCCCTGAGGGGGATTTTGGCCGGGCAGACCTCCTCGCACAGGCCGCAGTCGATGCAGCGGCCGGCCATGTGGAGGGCGCGCACCAGGTGAAACGAGGTGTCCGGCGGCAGGACCCCGGTGGGGATCAGCGCCTGGTGTTCCAGGCTGCACTCGGTGCAGAAACAGACCGGGCAGACGTCCCGGCAGCCGAAGCACTTGATGCAGCGGTTGAAGTGCGCCAGCCACCAGTCCAGGCGCTCGCCGCCGTCCTTGGCGTCGATCTCCGCCACCCGCTGGCTTTGGTCGATGCCCTTCACCGGCTCCCCGAAATGGAGGTTGTCCGGAAACGGCTTCCAGCATTCGCAGTACTGGGCCAGCTCCGCCGGGCACGCCTGGCCCAGCAGGATCACCTGCTGCGGTTGGAGCTGGTTCCATTTGAAAAGCTCGTAAATCGCCCGCTCCTCGCAGCCGCGCACCACCGCGCCGTAGGTCTTGCCGGGGTTGCGGCGGGCCTCCAGAAGCAGCAGTTTGGCGATGGGGTAGCGGGCCTTGAACGGCTTCCAGGGCTCCAGGGCGTCCATGTTCTCCCGGGTGAAAAGCGCGGGGAACAGGCCGCCGTGAACCCTGCGGTAGGCAAAAACGCCCTCGGCCCGTCCTTCTTCGAGAATTTTCCTGACAATCACATTCATGGGTCTATCCTGATATTCACTCTTCGTGGTGTGACGTTT
>JASFIY010000280.1:0-4295 GCA_050122415.1 Desulfobacteraceae bacterium | reverse complement strand
TGGGGCTTGAGCCCGAGACTGCCGCCGATCCCACTGATATTGGCTGGAACCAGTGGAAGTGGATGCGAAATTACAGGGTCTGGGAGGCGAATCGCAAAGTCTTTCTCTATCCCGAGAACTGGATCGAGCCCGAGCTGCTCGACAGCAAGTCCTTCCTCTTCGAAGAGTTGGAGAACGCGCTCCTACAGAACGAGGTCAACGAGTTTACCGCCGAGAATGCCTTCATCCGATACCTGGAAGGGCTCGACGACATCAGCTTCCTGGAGGTCGTGACAGCGTACTACCAGGAAGACATCAAGACCATTCACATTTTCGCCCGAACCAAAGGCGGTGATCCGGCAGAGTACTATTACCGCAGGCTTGAGTGGGAGCGCTTCTGGACGCCCTGGAAGAAGGTGGACCTCGACATTACCAGCGACAGTCTGCTCGCCTTCGCGCGAAACAACCGGCTGCATCTTGCCTGGCCAATATTCAGTGAGGAAGCCAACCCTGAACAGAACGTCACAGTTCCGGAGGGCGGGGATGAAATTACAATGAAGCGACCGGAGAAACGTCTCAAGATCCAACTCGCGGTGAGCGAGTTCGCCAACGGGATGTGGAAACCGAAGAAGGTATCGCAGGAGGCGATCAAGACAGAATACACCATTAGCACTGCTTCATTGGATCACTCCATATATAACTTCATTTACGTCTCTTCTTTCGACGTAATCTGGGTTCTTCGCAGTCATACACTGCTCGGCAGTGAGTATCATAGGCTCCACGGTATCTTCGATGTGGCGGGCTGCAAGGGATATCCGGAATTGTTGAGCTCGCAGCAGGTGTATTGGCCGGACTTCTTACCAGACTACAAAAACACAGTGCTGAAAAAGCAGCGGTACTTCGAACTGCCAATAAACGCCTCCTCCGGCGACAGCCTGGCGATTCGCAATGTGATCACACCACAGTTTGCAGAACGGTTAGGAGAAACGCCGGGCACGTTCCGTGTGACCCATCCTCACCAGTTTACCCTGATTGATTTAATATATTTCCTCATGGAGGTACCGATCTGGGAATCCGGTAATGTTGCGGCCGATACGAGCGCTCCCGTTAGCATTAAAACCCCGCTCGGCTCGTGGCTACCGTATTTCTACGAGGACAGCAACCGCGCCTACGTGGCCATACCGGGGAAATACGGCCCATTGGACGTGGGCTCTGTTCTGGCCGAGGTTTGGGGAATAACCGATGACGAACTGCTTGGGTTCAAGCAAACCTTTTCCGACCTTCTGAAGCTATTCGCGGGCCTTATCATGCTGCTACTCAAATACGATGCCATGCTCAATGCGAATCCGGCCCCCGATCCCGAGGAGGTCATAGCAGCACTGATGGATGATCCCGATTACCAGGATTTAGAGGTCCAAATGGCAATATTCGCCGGCCTCGGCAGCGGGGAGCAGTTCAAGAACCTCTACCACCCCTTGATCTGCTCCTTGCGCAGGACGCTTTACAAAGAGGGGGTCGGGAAGATGATGGCAAGGGAGCAACAGCTGCAGGTGTCGGGTTTTGACTTCCAGACCACGTACGATCCGAATAAGACGATCGTTGTGGAGCCCTATCCCATCGAAGACATCGATTTCGATAAGGACGGGGCCTACAGCCTTTACAACTGGGAGCTCTTCTTCCACGCGCCGCTGATGATCGCCAAACGGCTCGCCTCCGAGCAACGATTCGAGGAGGCGATAGTCTGGTATCACCGCATCTTCGACCCCACGGGAACCCTTGATGGTAAATCCCCTCAAAAATACTGGGTTACGAAGCCTTTCTTCTTACGCGAGGACGGCGAGTACGTAGCGCAGCGCATAGACAGGTTGCTGTTCCGAGCCGTCGATCCGGATACGCCGGTGTTGGAGATAGATGAGCTGAAGTTCGCCATCGACGAATGGCGCAGAAAGCCGTTCCGCCCCCACGTGGTAGCATGGTACCGGACCGTTGCCTATCAGAAGACGGTGGTCATGAACTACATCGGCACGCTGATCGACTGGGGCGACTATCTCTTCCGCCAGGACACGATGGAGTCCATTACCCAGGCGACGCAACTCTATGGGCTGGCCGAGAAGCTCCTGGGGCCAAAGCCGCGGAAGGTGCCGCCGTCGGTGGAGATGACCGACCAGACCTACAACCAGCTCATGGCAGCTGGTGTCGGTCCATTCGGCAATTCCCTGATCGACATAGAGAACATCCTGCCAGATTTGAACGTTCTCCCGGAAGGTGGAGATGAGTTGCCGTCGCCGCCCGTGACGTTGTCGAGCCTCTATTTCTGCATCCCACCGAACGATAAGATGCTGGAATACTGGGAAATAGTTGCGGATCGATTGTTCAAAATCCGCAACAGCCAAAACATCGACGGGATCGAGCGCGTCCTGGCACTGTTCGCACCACCGATCGATCCCGGGATGCTGGTGCGGGCTGTGGCGGCAGGACTCGACCTGTCTGCGGTGCTGGCGGGCATGAACGCGCCGCTGCCGCCCTACCGCTTCCAGACCATGCTCGCCAAGGCGACCGATTTCGCGCAGGAGGTCCGCCAGCTCGGCAATGCACTGCTCGCAGCTCTGGAGAAGAAGGACGCCGAAGCCATGGCGTTTTTGCGAAACGATCTAGAGATCAAACTTCTGAAAGCCTATAGAGATCTTAAGGTAATGGAGATCGAATCCGCCAGCGAGCAGATCGAAGTGCTCAACCGGACGCGCGCGGTGACGGAGGAGCGTAATGCCTTCTATGAGGCATTCGAGCGGATCAACGCCAACGAGCAGCTAAACCTCGACAAGTTAGAAGAGGCGCAAGACTTCCAGCTTGCGGCGCAGATTGCGCAGACCATCGGCGCGGTGCTCGCCCTTATCCCGGATTTTGCAGTTGGTGGTGATGGTTGGGCCTCCGCGCCCGTAATTCACGCCACCTTCGGTGGCAGCTCCCTGGCCAAAGAGGCGCAGGCCGCCGCGTCGGCTCTCAACATCCTCGGAGCTGTTGCATCCTTTGAAGCGAACAGGGCCGGGACGCTCGGCGGCTTCGACCGGAGGATGGACGATGCAAAGCTTCAGGCGCGTATGTCACGGAGCGAACTGGCGCAGATCGACCAACAGATCGTCGCAGCCGAGCTGCGCAAGGAGATAGCCGGGAAGGATCTGGCAGCGCACGACCTACAGATCGAGAACGCCGAGAAGATGTCGGCTGCCATGTTGGATAAATACACCAACCAACAGCTTTATCAGTGGATGGTAGACCAGATCACGTCGGTCTACTACAGCGCCTACAAGCTCGCCTATGAAACGGCCAAGAAAGCAGAGCGCTGTTACCAGCACGAGCTGGGCACCTCCGATACCTTCCTCGCCTTCCAGTACTGGGACAGCCGCAAAAAAGGGCTGCAGACCGCCGACAAGCTCCTTTACGACCTCAAACGGATGGAGTCGAGCTACCTCGAGGCCAACCGGCGCGAATATGAGATCACCCGGCATGTCTCGCTCCGGCAGCTCGATCCGCTTGCCCTGGCGCGGCTCAGGGCGACCGGAACCTGCGATTTCGAGATCCCCGAGGTGCTCTACGACATGGATTACCCGGGCCAGTATTTCCGACGAATCAAATCGGTTGCGATTTCGATCCCCTGCGTCGCCGGGCCCTATACGCCGATTAGCGCGCGGCTGACACAGGTCAGCAATCGCTATCGCAAATCGACATCAACACAGGACCAGTACGCCGAGACACCCGGTAACGATGCGCGGTTCGTCTATAACGTGGGTTGGAGCCAATCGGTGGCCACATCGTCCGGGCAGAACGATTCGGGTCTCCACGAGTTCAACTTCCGCGACGAACGCTACCTGCCGTTCGAAGGCACGGGTGCCGTTGGCACCTGGCGTCTGGAACTGCCGGGCGAGGTCCCGCAGTTCGACTATTTCACGATTTCCGACGTGATCATGCATGTGCGCTACACGGCCCGAGAGGGTGGCAGCAGTCTCCGCACTGCCGCCGGCGCATCATTAACTGAGAGGGTGCAGGACATCGCACAGCAGTTGGACGATGGGCTCCATGTGATGGTCGACCTGAAGCGAGATTATTTCAATGAGTGGCATGAGCTGAAAAGCACCGGAACCACGAACCTGACCGTCGGCCGTGACCGATTGCCGTACTTCTGCCAGGGCCTTGGGCCGGTAATCTCCACGGTCACGCTGGTGGCCCGGGTTGCGAGCGACCCGGCCTTCTACAACGTAGAGGTCGACGGCACCAACGTGGCGCTTGGCTTTCAAGACGATTGGAACCTAAACCTCAAC
>JASFIY010000279.1:0-4299 GCA_050122415.1 Desulfobacteraceae bacterium | reverse complement strand
GCGCGAACTGTTGCGGACCCTGGGGCACGCCCTGGAAAAGCGGACCCTGATGCGCGAAAACCGCAATATCCAGGAGCGTTTGGAGGCCTCCGAGCGCAAATTCCGCTATCTTGTCCAGAGCTCCCCTGATCTGATCTATACCCTCGACCACCAGGGGCGCTTCACCTTCGTCAACAGCTGCTTCGAGCAACTGCTCGGCTACCCCTGCCGCGAGCTTATCGGCAAAACCTACGAAACCATCGTCTTCAAGGAGGACCGTGAAAAGGCCCGCTGGCTCTTCAACGAGCGGCGCACCAAGGAGCGCGCCACCCACGGCGCCGAGCTGCGCCTGGTGTTCGCCAAGGATGCGGCCAAATTCCGGCAGTGCGAGGTCCAGCACCTGACCATCGAGCTGAAGGCCACCGGAGTTTACAGCCGGGCCGCGGCGACGCCTTACGGCCGTTTTCTGGGCACCCACGGGGTCGCCCGCGACGTGAGCTACCGCAAATATCTGGAATACCAGTTGCGGCAGGCCCAGAAAATGGAGGCCATCGGTGTCCTGGCCGGCGGCATCGCCCACGACTTCAACAACCTCCTGATGGGCATCCAGGGCTACACGTCGCTGATGCTGGCCAGCCTGGAGCCCGATCACCCGGACCACGCGAAACTGCAGAGCATCGAAGATCACGTCCAAAGCGGCTCGCAGCTGACCCGTCAGCTGTTGGGTTTCGCCCGGGAAGGCAAGTTCGAGGTGCGCGTGGTGGACCTGCGGGCGCTGCTGGAAAAATCGGCCGGCATGTTTGCGCGCACCAAAAAGGAGCTCCGGCTGCACACCCGGATCCAGCCGGAGACCTGGCCGGTGGAGGCCGACGCGGGGCAGATTCAGCAGGTGCTGCTCAACCTGCTGGTCAACGCCTGGCAGTCGATGCCCGGCGGCGGTGAAATTTTTCTTCAAACCCGGAATGTCAGCCTGATGGGCGATGCGGCCGAAGAAAAGCGCCTGAAGCCCGGGTCTTACATCGAGATCTCCATCACCGACACCGGTCTCGGCATGCCCGAGGAGGTGCGCCAGCGGGTCTTCGAGCCGTTTTTCACCACCAAGGAGCGCGGCCGCGGCACCGGCCTCGGTCTGGCGTCCTCCTACGGCATCGTGGTCAACCACGGGGGCACCATCGAGGTGCTCAGCCAGCCGGGCGCCGGCAGCACCTTCGTGGTCTTTCTGCCGGCCACCCGCAAACCTCTGAACCCCAAGCCGGCCGGGGCACCCGGGGTGCGCGGCGGCCGGGAGACGGTCCTGCTGGTGGACGACGAAGAGAGCGTCATCGCGGCCACCGCGGGGATGCTGCGGCGCCTGGGGTACCACGTGCTGACCGCCCGCAGCGGTGAGGAGGCCGTGGCGGTGGTCAAGGAGCACCGCGGGCGGATCGACATCGTCATCCTGGACCTGGTGATGCCCGCCATGGGCGGCGCCAAAACCTGCCAGGCGATCAAGTCCATCGAACCCGGCGTGCGGGTGCTGCTCTCAAGCGGCTACAACCTGGGGGATGCGGGCGGCGAAGGGATTCCCGCCGGGGTCGACGGCTTCATCCAAAAACCCTTCGCTATCCAGCAGCTCTCGCAAAAGCTCCACCAGATCCTGCGGACGCCCGGCGTTAAAACGGGCTGAGACACGCCCCAGGCGCTTGGCGTCCCCGGCCCGCCCTATGCCGCCGGCGGCCGGTTGCAGGCCCCGCAGCGGCTGCAGGCGGTGTCCATGGGGCAGTCGGGGCTGGCGCGGGCCGCCAGGGCCCGCCGGTATTCTTCCTTTAGGAATTCCTTGCGCACCCCGTGGTCGATGAAATCCCAGGGCAGCAGCTCCGCCAGCGGCCGCTCGCGGGTGACGTAAAAACCCGCGTTGAGGACCGACTGCTTGAAGGTCTGCGGCCAGTTCCATCCGTTTTCGGCCGCCGCCGCCAGCAGCTGCGCCACCCGCCGATCCCCCCGCGACAGCAGCGCCTGCAGAAACGCCCAGCGGGGCAGATCCGCATGGACCCGCACGTTGGGCACCTTTTTCAACCCCTCCCTGACCTGTCGGATTTTGGTCTTCAGCGTTGGGACCTCGTCCATGCCGAACCATTGAAAGGGGGTCGCCGGTTTGGGCACGAAACTGTTGAGGCTCACCGTCAGTTCGCCGATGCGTCCGCGGGATCGGCTGGAGGAGAGAAAACGGTGTTTGATCCGCCTGCAGAGCGCCACGATGGCGGCCACATCCGCGGCGGTCTCGGTGGGCAGCCCCACCATGAAGTAGAGTTTGAGGTTGGGGATTCCGGCCGCCACCAGGGTTTCGGCGGCCGCCAGGATGCTGGCCTCGTCGATGCCCTTGTTGATCACCCGCCGCATGCGCTCGGAGCCGGCATCCGGCGCGATGGTGGCGGTTTTGACCTGACTTTGCTGCAAAACGGCGATCAACTCCGGCGTGAGGGCGTCGGCCCGCAGGGAGCTAAAGGAGATACGCACCCCCTTGTCGCGCAGCCCACTGCAAAGGGCCGCGATCTCGGGCAGATCGGAAACCGCTGCGCCCACCAATCCGATGCGGTCGCTGACGGCGGCGCCCCGCTGCAGGCTCTCCTCCAGCAGCGCCGGCGGGCGGAAGCGCGGCGGGCGGTAGATGTAGCCGGCACTGCAGAAACGGCAGCCGTGGGGGCAGCCCCGGCCGGTTTCGATCAGGTAGGTGCGCCCGAAGGCGGCGTGCGGGGTCACCACCGCGCTGCAGGTGGCGGTTTTTGAAAGGTCCGGCAGAAACACGCGCCGGATGCGGGCGGGGACGTCCGCCAGGGGGGTGAAGGCCTCGATGCTGCCGTCGCTGCGGTAGCTCGGGCGGTAGAAGGCCGGCACGTAGCAACCTGCCTGGCCCTGGGCCAGGCGCAGCAGCATACGGCGGCGGTCGGCAGCGGGGTCGAAGCTGCCGCAAAAGGCCGGCAGCATGGCCTCCGCCTCGCCCAGCATGAACAGATCGATAAAGGGCGCCAGCGGCTCAGGGTTCAGAAAACAGGCGACACCCCCGGCCACCACCAGGGGGTGGGCGCCGCCGCGGTCCCGGCTGTAGAGGGGCAGGCCGGCCCGCTGCAGCAGTGTGATGACGTTGGGGATGTCGTTTTCAAAGGACAGCGAAAAGGCCACCACATCGCACGCGCTCAGCGGCTGTCCGGATTCCAGCGTGACCGCGGGACCGCCGTTCTCGGGCACAAAGACCCGTTCGCAGACCACCCCCGGCTGGGCGTTCAACAGGCGGTAGACCGTCTGAAAGCCGAGGTTGGACATTCCCACCGGGTAGCTGTTGGGATACACCAGGGCCACCCGGATGCGGCCGGCCCAGGCCTTGCGCAGCGTGCCGTGTTCGCTGGCGAGCAGCGTCTGGTGGGGCTGGGGTGTTTTGCGTGGCATGCGTCGGGCTCCTGATCCAATCCTGCGGCCGGCCGGCGGCGGAGGCCGCCGGCCGCGGCAAGGGATAAGGTTGGCCCTGGAAACGCAATGTCAAGCGCTTCCTTTCCGGCCCCGCCGGGGGGATCAGTCGGCCTTGCGGCGCAGAAAAGTCGGGATGTCCAGGTCGTTGTTGTCGATCACCAGCCCCCGGTAGCCCCCCCGGTAGGTGGCGCCGGAGCCTTCGCCCACCGCCTCCTGATGGCGGATGAAGGTCGGTTCGTCGAAGTTGACGGCGCGCTTCAGATCCGCCGGGGTGACGTCGCGGATTTTGCCGCGGGCGGCGATGTTGCCCCGGGCGCTGCTGATGCGGGAAGCCTCGCGCAGGGTGGTCTGCGGCCCGCCGCCGATGCCGGTGGCAATCACGGTCACCCGCATCTCGTCGCCGAGACTCTCGTCGATGGCCTGGCCCCAGATGATCTCGGCGTCCTCGCCGACCTCTTCGTAGATGCGGTCGGAGGCCTCGGTCATCTCCTCCAGGGTCAGATCGCTGGTGGAGGTGATGTTCATCAGCACCCCTTTGGCCCCGGCGATCGAGATGTCCTCCAGCAGCGGGTGGGAGATCGCGCGCTCGGCGGCTTCGATGGCCCGGTTCTGGCCGGTGCCGATGCCGATGCCCATGATCGCCATGCCCGCCTTGGACATGGTGGTGCGCACGTCGGCGAAGTCCAGGTTGACCAGCCCCGGCATCATGATGAGATCGGTGATGCCTTTGACCGAGTGCAGGAGGATCTCGTCGGCTTTGCGGAACATGTCGACCATCTTGGCGTTTTTGGGGGCGATCCCCCGCAGGCGGTCGTTGGGGATCGTGATGACGGTGTCGGCGACCTCTTTGAGGGTCTCGATGCCCTCTTCAGCCTG
>JASFIY010000278.1:0-4299 GCA_050122415.1 Desulfobacteraceae bacterium | reverse complement strand
GTCAGAATGAAGCTGATGGAGCCCCAGGCACGGATCTTGCCGTAGGCCTGTTTCCGGGCACCGAGGATCTCCATGGTGAAAGCTTCCAAAAAGGAGATCACCGGGGCAAAAAAGATTCCGTGCCCCGCGCTGATGGCCAGCATGAGGTGAAAATCGGTGGTGAACAGATACAGACCCCAGAGGGCCGCAGCGGCAAACTGGCAGAAAATGAAAATCGGCCGGCGACAGTCGTAGCGATCCGCCAGGATGCCCCAGACCAGGGGAAAGATCACCCAAACCGCCGACCGCAGGGCCGACAGGCTCCCGATCTGCAGGCCGCTGAAGCCGATGCGATGGCAGTAGAGGTTGAAGAAGGGCAGGTAAATGCCCAGCACCCCGAAGTAGAGGAAATACTGGGTGCGGATCACCCACCTCAGATAGTTGGCCTGAGCCGGTGCCGTCATGGAAGTATCGCCCCCGAGGTCAGCCAAACATCGCCCGGGCGCTGGTCAACCCGGCGCCCAACACGGCGCGCAGCGCTTGCGGCGAGTCCGCCGGCGCCTGAAATCATCGGACCATAACAGGAAAAGGTGTTGGCGAAAACCCCCGGATCCCGGCGCAACCCGGCCAAAGGGCCCTGGGTGAAGCCTGCGCCGCGGCCGGGACTGCAACCGGCTGCCGGCGGGCAGAGGGGCGCTGCTCCGGGCTGAGAGCGGAAGGGCCCGCAGCCGAACGGCTTCTTTGGCTTTACAAAACCCCGTTTCGATGCTATTTTTCTCAAGTTTAGCCGGTGAAATACCGCTTTCCTCACCCGCAACCACAGGAGCCGAAAATGGACTTCATCAAAATTCGCTTTGGGGATGATTTTGATCAATTAGGTTCCAAATTTGAAAAAACCATCGAGGAGATGTTCCGCTCCGTGGGCCCCATGTTCAACTGCTCCGAATGCTCCTGGAAACCCCAGATGGACATGTACGAAACCGCCCGGGAGATCATCATTCTGGCCGAAATCGCCGGCGCACGCAAAGAGGACCTGGAGCTGGAGATCAGCGCCAAGGCCGTCAAGATCTGCGGCCGGCGCGCCGAGCTGCCGGAAATGGTAAGGGGCACCTACCGGCTGGCGGAGATTCAGTACGGGCAATTCGAGCGCTTCCTTTTCCTGTCCGCGCCGGTGGACACCGAAAAGGTGACGGCGCTGTACACCAACGGATTGCTCAAGATCACCCTGCCCAAAATGTTGTCCGACAAAGCCCATAAAATTACCATTACGGAAGGATGATCCCGGACTCGGCGACCGATACCCGAAAAATTTCTGAACCCACGCGTGGGAGGCCAATATGACTGAACAGCATTCGCCTGCGGAAATGAGCACCGAAAAAATCCCCGATCTTCTCCCGATCCTGCCGCTCTTTGATGCGGTCCTCTTCCCCAAGATGGTTCTGCCGCTGGTGGTGATGCAGAAGGAGTCCATTCAGCTGGTGGATGAGGCCATGTCCAAGGATCGCATCGTGGGGCTGCTGCTCTCGGAAAGGCGGTCGGAAAAAAAGGTCCAGTCCCAGGAGGATCTGGCCCAGGTGGGCACCAGCGCCCTGATCCTGAAAATGGCCAAATCGGAGGACAACAAGGTCCAGATGCTGGTTCAGGGGCTCAGCCGCTTCAGGGTCGAGGCCTACGAAGAGAGCCTGCCGTTTCTCAAGGCGCGGGTGGCCCACATTACCGAAGGGGAGGTCAAAGACAAGGAAATCGAAGCCCTCATGACCAACATCATGGGGCTCTTCGCCCGGGTGGTGGAGCTTTCGCCGGGCCTGCCCCAGGAAGTCCTGGCCATGGCGAAATCCATCAAGGAGCCCGGCACCCTGGCGGACATGATCGCCTCCACGTTGAACTCCAAGGTGGAGGAAAAGCAGAAGATCCTCCAGACCACGGACATCCGCAAACGTCTCAAGGAAGCCACCCGGATCGTCAACTACCAGCTTGAGGTGCTGGAACTCGGCAACAAGATCCAGACCCAGGTCAAGGGCGACATGGACAAGCGCCAGCGGGAGTATTTCCTGCGCGAACAGCTCAAGGCCATCAAGGAGGAGCTGGGGGAAAAGGACGAAGCCGGGGTGGAGGTCGAGGAATACCGCGCCAAGATCAGGGAAAAAAACCTCCCCGAGGAGGCCGTCAAGGAAGCCGAGCGCGAGCTGGAGCGCCTGTCGCGGATGCACCCCTCCTCCGCCGAATACACCGTTGCCTCGACCTATCTGGACTGGCTGACCGCCCTGCCCTGGAGCGAGAGCACCCAGGACAACCTGGATATCCGCAAGGCCCGCAAGGTCCTGGACGACGACCACTACGGGCTGGAAAAGGCCAAAAAACGGATTGTCGAGTATCTGGCGGTGCGCAAGCTCAAACCGGACTCCAAAGGTCCGATCCTGTGCTTTGCCGGACCGCCCGGAACCGGCAAGACCTCGCTGGGGCACTCCATCGCCCGGGCCCTGGGACGCAAGTTCATCCGGATGTCCCTGGGCGGGGTGCGCGATGAGGCCGAAATCCGCGGCCACCGCCGGACCTACGTGGGGGCCCTGCCCGGGCGCATCATCCAGGGGCTGCGGCGCGCCGAGTCCAACAACCCGGTCTTCATGCTGGATGAAATCGACAAGGTGGGCAGCGATTTCCGCGGCGACCCGTCATCGGCGCTGCTGGAGGTCCTCGACCCGGAGCAGAATTTCTCCTTCACCGACCACTACCTGGACGTGCCCTTCGATCTCAGCAAGGTGATGTTCATCGCCACGGCCAACGTCCTGGACACCATCCCGCCGCCGTTGCGCGACCGCATGGAGGTGATCCAGCTGGTGGGCTACACCGAGGACGAGAAGATCAAGATCGCCAACCGCTACCTGGTCCCCCGTCAGCGCGAGGCCCACGGGCTCAAAGCAGAGGACGTAAGCTTCACCCGCGGCGCCATCAAGCAGATCATTTCCGGCTACACCCGGGAGGCCGGGCTGCGCAACCTGGAGCGCGAAATCGCCTCCATCTGCCGCGGGGCGGCCAGCATGATCGCCCAGGGCGAAACCCAAAAGGTGGCCATCAAAGTCAAGAACATCCCCAAGTTTTTGGGGCCGGTGCGCGTCACGGCCGAGGCCAAGGCCCGGATTCTGACCCCGGGGGTCGCCATGGGGCTGGCCTGGACGCCCACCGGCGGGGACCTGCTGTTCATCGAGGCCACCGCCATGCGCGGCCAAAAGGGCCTGACCCTGACCGGCCAGTTGGGCGATGTGATGAAGGAGTCGGCCTCCGCGGCGTTGAGTTTCATCCGGTCGCACGCCCAACGGCTGAAAATTCCGGACGACTTTTTCGACAAGCACGACATCCATATCCACGTGCCGGCGGGCGCCATCCCCAAGGACGGGCCGTCGGCCGGGGTGACCATGCTGACCGCCCTGGTGTCGCTGCTGACCGACACCCCGATCCACAAGGATCTGGCCATGACCGGTGAGATCACCCTGCGCGGCCAGGTGCTGCCGGTGGGCGGCATCAAGGAAAAGGTGCTGGCCGCCCATCGGGCCGGCATCAAGACCATCATCCTGCCCAAGTTCAACAGCAAGGATTTGGAGGACATCCCCAAACGGGTTCAGCGGGACATCACCTTCCACTTCGTGGACAAGATGATGGATGTCTTGAAGCTGGCCCTGGCGAAGTAGGATGCGCACCCCGCGCCCATACCGCCTGCTGGTCTTGGCCGCCTGGGTGTTGATGGCGGCCGGGTGCGCCGCGCCCCTGCAGCCGGTGGCGCCGGGGCCGGCCGCCTCCAAGCAGGCCGCAGCCCACCCGCCCCCGACGCCGCTCCCCAAGCCCTACCAGGTCTACGGCACCTGGTATCAGCCGCTGGGCCATGCCCGAGGGTTCAGCGAGCAGGGCCGGGCCTCATGGTACGGCGAGCAATTCCACGGCCGCCGGACCTCCAACGGCGAGATTTACGACATGTACGCCCTCACCGCCGCCCACAAGACGCTGCCCTTCGGCATCTATGTGAAGGTTCGCAACCTGGACAATGACCGCAGCGTCGTGGTCAAAATCAACGATCGCGGCCCTTTTGTAAGCGGCCGGGTCATCGACCTGTCGTATACGGCGGCCAAGGAAATCGGGATGATCGGCCCGGGCACGGCCCCGGTGGAGGTGGTGGCCCTGGGAGCGCCCGCCGCCGGGCACGGGGCGCAGGCCCACGGCTACCGGCCGATCGACTACCGGTCCGGGAACTTCACCTTCCAGGTGGGGGCCTTTCGGGACCCGCAAAACGCGGAGCGCCAGCGCCGGGAACTGCTGAAGAGCTTCGCC
>JASFIY010000277.1:0-4303 GCA_050122415.1 Desulfobacteraceae bacterium | reverse complement strand
CTGTCCCTGGGAGTCCTCAACGAAAATGAGCGGACCTATCTCGGCCCGGATCTGAAAAATTACGGATTGTAACAAGGAGATTCGCCATGACCGATCAAAAAACAGGCGCTGTCCTGGTTGTCGGCGGCGGTATCAGCGGCATTCAGGCCTCCCTGGACCTCGCGGAGTCCGGATACTTCGTCTATCTTTCCGAGCATCAGTCCGCCATCGGGGGGGTCATGGCCCAGTTGGACAAGACCTTTCCCACCAACGACTGTTCCATGTGCATCATCTCCCCCAAACTGGTGGAGGCGGGGCGGCACCTCAACATCGAACTGCTTACTATGACCCATGTGGACAAGGTCACGGGCGAGGCGGGAAACTTCACCGTGACCCTTGCCGAGGAGCCGCGCTTCATCGACATGGACAAGTGCACGGCCTGCGGCGAATGTGCAAAAGTTTGCCCGGTGGATGTGCCCAATGGGTTCGATCAGGGTCTGCGGGCACGCCAGGCGGCTTTTAAGCTCTACCCCCAGGCCATACCCAGCGCCTTTGCCATCGAGAAAAAGGGGGTGGCGCCCTGCAAGGCCACCTGCCCGGTGAACCCGAGCATTCAAGGGTGCATGGCGCTGCTCCAGCAGGGAAAAATCAAGGAGGCCTTTGAACTCTTCCGCAGCGAACACCCCTTTCCGGGAATCTGTGGAAGGGTCTGCCACCAGCCTTGCGAGTCGGCCTGCACAAGAAAAGATGTGGACCAGCCACTGGCCATCCGGTCCATGCACCGGTTCCTGGCCGACTGGGCCCGGGATAACGGTGTCGTCTACCAGCCGGAGAAAAAGGCCGAGAAAAAAGAGAAGATCGCCGTGATCGGTTCCGGTCCGGCAGGCCTGGCCTGTGCCTATTTCCTCGCCGTCGAGGGGTATTCGGTAACGGTCTTTGAGAAGGCTGAAACCGCCGGTGGCATGCTCACCCAGGGGATTCCCGCTTACCGGCTGCCGCGGGATATCATCGACGAGGAGATCCAGGTGATTCGTGACCTCGGTGTGGAGATCCGGTTCGGGGTAGACATCGGCAGGGACCTGACCGTGGGGCAGTTGCGGGAGGAGGGCTACGGCGCGATCTTTATCGGTGTCGGTTCCCAGGAATGCAAACTCCTGGGCATCGAAAACGAAGAGATTGAAGGGGTTTTCCCGGGCATCGATTTCCTTCGCGACGTCAATTCAGGAGAAATGCCGCCCATCGGGGATCGCGTGGCGGTCATCGGCGGCGGCAACGTGGCCATGGATTCGGTTCGCTCGGCCCTTCGGCTCGGAGCCAAAAAGCCCTTCGTGGTCTATCGCCGGAGCGAGGCGGAAATGCCGGCCAACGAGGAGGAGATCGCCGAGTGCCGGGAAGAGGGGATCGAGATCATGACCCTGACCAACCCGGTTCGGGTCATCGAGGAAAACGGCCGCGTAAAGGCCCTGGAATGCATTCGGATGCAATTGGGCGAGCCCGACGACAGCGGACGGAGAAGGCCAGAGCCGGTGGAAGGTTCGGAATTCACCATCGATATCGATGCCGTCATTCCCGCCATCGGGCAGGAATCGGACTGGGCCTGTCTCACCGATGAATGCGCCTGCACCTTGAGCGACTGGGGGACCATGCGGGTCGATCCGGTCACTCTCCAGTCCGACGATCCGGGCATCTTCGCCGGCGGCGACGCCGTGACCGGTCCTGACACCGTGGTGATGGCCATTTCCGCCGGTAAGGAGGCGGCGATATCCATCGACCGGTTCATTCGCAAAGAGGACCTGCGACATGGCCGGGAGGAAAAACCCGCGGCGGTCTATGATGTCGATATCGAGGGCGTGAAGATGGTGCCCCGGGAGGCCATGCCCTGCCGTGGGGCTGATGAGCGGAAGGGCAATCTTGCGGAAGTCCAGCTCGGATTCACCGAGGAGGCCGCGCGCAAGGAGGCAGAGCGCTGCCTGGCATGTGGCGTCTGCTCCGAGTGCTACCAATGCGTTGAGGCCTGCCTGGCAAAGGCCGTCGATCACGACATGGGTCCGACCCGGCGGGAGATCCAAGTCGGCGCTATTGTTCTGGCACCCGGCTTTGAGCCCTTCGATCCGACCCGATACGCGACCTATGGTTACGCGAACCACCCCAATGTGGTGACGAGCCTGGAGTTCGAACGGATGCTCTCGGCTTCAGGGCCATACGAGGGGCACTTGGTTCGGCCTTCGGACCATGCCCCGCCCAAGAAGATCGCCTGGCTTCAGTGTGTCGGCTCCCGGGATATCAACCAATGCGATCACGGTTACTGTTCATCGGTCTGCTGCATGTACGCCGGCAAACAGGCGGTGATTGCCAAGGAGCATAGCGAGACACCGCTGGACGCGGCGATCTTCTTCATGGACATGCGGACCTTCGGAAAAGATTTCGACCAGTACCAGGTCCGGGCAGAATTCGAGCAGGGGGTCCGGTTCGTGCGCTCGAGGATCCATTCGGTCTACCCGACCCGAGGGGACCGGCTGCGCATCGTCTATGCCACCGAGGGCGGTCGCAAGATCGAAGAGAATTTCGATATCGTGGTGCTCTCCGTCGGTTTTTCTCCTTCGGAAAGCGCCAGGGAACTGGCCGCAACCCTCGATGTTCAGCTCAACGACCACGGGTTCGCCCGTACCCGGAGCCTGTCGCCGGTGCGAACCAGCCGGGACGGCGTCTTTGTTTGTGGCGCTTTCCAGGAACCCAAAGACATCCCCTATTCGGTGATGGAGGCGTCGGCATCGGTCGCCGAGGCCACCAGTCGCCTGTCGGAGGTTCGATGGTCGCTGACCCGGACCAAGGATCTGCCGCCGGAGATCGATTTCACTGGCCAACCGCCACGCATCGGTGTCTTCGTCTGCAATTGCGGCATCAACATCGGCGGCATCGCCGACGTTCCTGCTGTGCGGGACTATGCCGCATCCCTTCCCCACGTGGTGCACGTGGAGGACAAACTCTTCACCTGTGCCCAGGACAGCCAGGACCATATCAAGGAGGTCCTGAAGGAAAAGGGGATCAACCGGGTTGTCATTGCCGCCTGTTCGCCGCGGACCCACGAGCCCCTGTTTCAGGACACCATCCGCGAGGCCGGGCTGAATCGCTATCTGTTTGAAATGGCCAATATTCGGGACCAGAACACTTGGGTACACATGGACGATCCCAAACGGGCCACAGAGAAGGCCAAAGATTTGGTCCGCATGGCCGTGGGCAAGGCGGCCCTTATCGAGCCGTTGAATCAGGTGCTGCTGGAGATCACCCACGCCGCCCTGGTGGTGGGGGGCGGGGTTGCCGGAATGGAGGCGGCCCTGGGCATCGCCGACCAGGGATGTCAGGTCCATCTAGTGGAAAAAAGCAGTGAACTGGGCGGGGTCGCCAACCTGCTGAGGAGCACCTGGCAGGGAGAAGAGATCGGCCCATACCTGGTGGAACTGGTAGCATCGGTGCACTCCCATCCGAACATCGCCTTGTACATGGAGACCATGGTTGCCAGTACCACGGGCAGCGTCGGCAATTTCTCCTCCAGCCTGGCGCCGGTCGGTAAAGACGGCTCCGAGATCAAGGTGGCCCACGGGGTGACCGTACTGGCCACCGGCGGCCGGGAGTCTCAGCCCGAGGAGTACCAATACGGCCAACACCCAGACGTGCTGACCCACCTCGACATGGACGCCGCCATGACCCAGGCCGATCCGCGGATCGCCGGAGCGAATTGCGTCGCCTTCATCCAGTGCGTGGGATCGAGAAACCCCGATCGGCCGTATTGCAGCAAGATCTGCTGCACCCACAGCCTCAAGAGCGCCCTGGCCGTCAAGAAGACCAATCCACGTGCCAAGGTCTTCATCCTGTATCGGGACATCCGTTCCTACGGATTCAGGGAAGAGATCTACAAGGAGGCCAGAGAGGCGGGGGTGATCTTTATCCGCTACGATCTGGACCACCCCCCGGAGGTCACCGTCGACGCCCAGAAGAGACTTCGGCTCACCGTCCGTGATCATGTGCTCCGAATGCCGGTATCCCTGCACCCGGATCTTCTGGTGCTGGCCGCGGCGGTGGTGCCCAACGAAAACAAGCCCCTATTCGAACTGTTCAAGGTTCCCATCAACAGCGACGGGTTCCTGGTGGAGGCCCATGCCAAGCTCCGGCCGGTGGATTTTGCCTCCGAGGGGATCTTTCTGGCCGGCCTGGCCCACTATCCCAAACCCCTGGAAGAGAGCATCGCCCAGGCCAAGGCGGCGGCATCCCGGGCCATGACCATCCTGGCCAAGGAGGGGATTCTGGCCGGAGGGGTCGTGGCCAG
>JASFIY010000276.1:0-4318 GCA_050122415.1 Desulfobacteraceae bacterium | reverse complement strand
GGGCAGAGCGGCGCTCCCCCCCGGGGCTGCCAGGCGGTTTGGCGCCTTTGGCGATGGCTCGCCGCCGGGGGCGCCCCCGGGCCTATATCCATCAAAGCCCCACCGGCTGTCAAGCCGCCGGCTTGCAAAGGCCGGCGATTCAGGCTAAGAGAGCACCTGGTGACCATCGCCCGCGACCCCAAGGAGCGCACAACCCCATGGAGCGGCTGGACTATTTCATCAGACGGTTTTTATTGGTGGTGCCCACCTTCATCGGCATCACCCTGCTGTGCTTCACCCTGATCCAGTTCGTTCCCGGCGGGCCCGTGGAGCAGATCCTGATGCAGATGAAGGGGCTTGACGCCGGTGAGGGCCGCGGCGACGCCCAGCTGCGGGAAACGATATCCGAGCAGCAGCGCCGGGAGATCGAGGCCCATTTCGGATTCGACCGGCCCATCTACCAGCGCTACTGGAAATGGCTGGTGACCGACCGCCTGGGCCTGCGCATGGAATCCTACAAATTCCCCAACCGCACCGCCTGGGAGCTGATCAGCGAGCGTTTCCGGGTGTCGCTGATTTTCGGCATCACCGGTTTTCTGCTTTCCTATCTGATCTGCATCCCGCTGGGCATTGCCAAGGCCCTGCGGCACGACAAGCCCTTCGACCTGATTTCCAGCGTGCTGGTCTTCGTGGGCTACGCCATTCCGGCCTTCGCCTTCGGGATGGTCCTCAAAATGCTCTTGGCCGGCACCGTCGACGGCCTCTGGGACATTTTCCCCGTCTCCGGCTTTCACTCCGAGAATTTCGCGCAACTCACCCCGACCGGCAAGCTGCGCGACATTTTCATGCACATGTTTCTGCCGGTGCTCTGTTACGTGATCGGCAATTTTGCGGTGCTGACGCTCCTGATGAAAAACGCCCTGATGGAGCAGATCGGCCGCGACTACGTCCGCACCGTGCTGGCCAAGGGCGGCAGCTTCCGGCGGGCCGTCTGGGGTCACGCCCTGCGCAACGCCATGATTCCCATCGCCACGGGCCTGGGCTCGATTCTGACCGTGATGTTCGCCGGTTCGGTGATCATCGAGCAGGTCTTTGAAATTCCCGGGATGGGCCGCCTCAGTCTGGAGGCCATCGTGGGACGCGACTACCCCGTTTTTATGGCCATTCTCGCCCTGACGTCCCTGCTGGGGCTGCTGGGCAATATCCTCTCCGATTTTTTCTACGTGCTCATCGATCCGCGGATCAATTTCCAGGAAAACTGAGCCGCCCATGATCGCCAAGAAAATCAAAAACCCCCTGGCCCGCAAGCGGCTGATGCGTTTCAAGGAGGTCAAACGGGCCTACGTCGCCCTCTGGCTGCTGGCGCTGCTCTATGCCGTGAGCCTCTGCGCGGAGCTTCTCTGCAACAACGTGCCCCTTTACGTGCGCTTCGACGGCCGCTCCTTTTTCCCGATTTTCGTTTTCTACCCCGAGGACACCTTCACCGGCAGCGGCCAGAAAACCCGGGCGGATTTCAAGCAGGTGGCCCGCCTGCCGACCTTTCAGGAAAATCCCGGAAATTTCATGGTCTTTCCCCCGGTTCCCTTCGGGCCCTTCGAAAGCGTGGACCCCGCCCAGCTGGCGATGGCCGAGCGGGTCACCCTGGACCTGCGGCCGGAGCCGCTGATCGGGTCGGTGGACCTCGGGCCGGACCTTCGGATCGTCAAATCCCTGGGGTTCGCCCCCTTTGTGGGGTTGTCGGCGGCGGGGGAGGCGGTGGGACGCCCCTTTGACGCCTTCTTCGAACTGGACCCGGCCCTGCGCCGGGGGATCGCCCAGCGATTCGCCAACCGGCCCGCACCGCGCCTGATGGTGCTCCTGCCGCGGCGCGAGGGCCCGGACCTGAGCCTCAGCCTGGCGCCCTTCGCCCCGCGCCAGCCGCCGCCGCAGACCGTGCGCCTGGTGCTGCGCGAAGCCCAACCCGAAAACGCCCCCGGCCTTGCGCTGGACTTCGGGCCCCAGGCCGAGCCGCTGCTGGGCTCCGAAGCGGCCGGGCTGCCCCCGCTGTGGGGCGCGATCTCCGCCGCCGACCGCCAGATGCTCAAAAGTCTCGTGCTCCAGCGCTTCGACGGCCCCTTGGAGGCCGTCCGGCTGGTGATCGACGACCGCGTCTACCAGGCGCGTTTCCTCAAGGATGATGTCCGCTTTCCCTTCCCGCCGGGGGGCAGGCACCTGATGGGGATCGATGGCGCGGGCCGCGACGTGCTGACCCGGATCCTCTACGGTCTGCGCACCTCGCTGACCTTCGGGTTGCTGCTGGTGGGCTGCTCCATGGGCCTGGGGGTCATCGCCGGCGCGCTCCAGGGCTACTACGGCGGCCTGACGGACATCACCGGCCAGCGGCTGATCGAGATCTGGAGCGCCCTGCCGTTTCTCTACATCATGATCCTGATGGGCTCGGTCTACGGCCGCAGCTTCGCCCTGCTGCTCTTCTGCTACGGGCTGTTCAACTGGATCGGGATCTCCTACTACATCCGGGCCGAATTCCTGCGGCTGCGCAAGCAGCCCTTCGTGGAGGCCGCCAAGTGCATGGGGCTCTCCTCGCCCAAAATCATTTTCCGGCATATTCTGCCCAATGCGATGGTGCCCGTGATCACCTTCTTTCCCTTTTCGCTGGTGGGCGCCATCGGGTCCCTGGCCGCCCTGGACTATCTCGGTTTCGGGCTGCCGCCGCCGACCCCCAGTTGGGGGGAGCTGCTCTTTCAGGCCCAGCAGTACCGCTGGGCCTGGTGGTTGATTCTCTACCCTTCCCTGGCCCTCTTCGTGGTCATGCTGCTGGGGGTTTTCGTGGGGGAGGGCATCCGCAACGCCTATGAACCCAGGCGCTACACGCGGATCGAATAGAACCCGAGGCCCCGGGTAGCAGATGCCAACCCCAAGGGTCCAAGGAGGCCGATGAGCACCGCCATTCTCGAGATCGACGACCTGACCGTGACCTTCCACACCGACGAGGGCGTTTTCAACGCCGTCGAAGGGGTTTCGTTTGCCGTCGGCGCCGGTGAGGTGGTGGGGCTGGTGGGCGAGTCCGGCTGTGGCAAATCGGTGACGGCCTTGAGCATCCTGCGGCTGATCCCGTCGCCGCCGGGGCGCATCACCCGGGGCGGGGTGCGTTTCAAGGGCGTTGATCTCGCGCGTCTGAGCGCCGCCGAGCTGCGCCGGGTGCGGGGCGCCGGCATCGGCATGATCTTTCAGGAGCCGTCGGCGGCGCTCTCGCCGCTTCACCGGGTGGGGCGCCAGCTGGTGGAGGCCCTGCTCCTGCACCGCGACATCCCGCCCCGGGAGGCGTGGGAGACCGCCCGCCAGTGGCTGGAGAAGGTCCGCATCCCGGATGCGGCCGAACGGCTGTACGCCTACCCCTTCCAGCTCTCCGGCGGCATGCAGCAGCGGGTGATGATCGCCATGGCCCTGATGCTCGAGCCGGAGCTGATCATCGCCGACGAGCCCACCACCGCCCTGGACGTCACCATCCAGGCCCAGGTGTTCGGCCTGATCCGGGAGATGCGGCAGGCCAGCACGGCCATATTGCTGATCACCCACGACATGGGGGTCGTCTGGGAGATGTGCGACCGGGTGCTGGTGATGTACGCCGCCCGGATCGTCGAAGCGGGCAGCCGCGAAGAGATCTTCGAGAAACCGGCGCACCCCTATACCCGGGGGCTGCTGCGCTCGATCCCGCGGCTGACCGACAAGCCCGAACGGCTGGCGGCCATCGGCGGCATGGTGCCCTCGCCGCTGCGCTACCCAACCGGCTGCCGCTTCAATGACCGCTGCCCCCATGTTTTTGACCGCTGCCGGCGTGAAGCCCCCGGCTTGCTGGAAGTCGCGGACGGGCATCAGGCAGCTTGTTTCCTGGCCAAAAAACTGGTCCGGGCATCCCTTTAACCTGGCGCTGGGACGGCATGCCAACCACAACCCCGAAACCCCCGATGACACCTGAAAGCGGCGCCCGGCCGCTGCTGGAGCTGCGGGATCTCAAGACCTGGTTTCCCGTGCGGCGCGGGATTTTCGCCAAAACCATCGGCCACGTGCGTGCCGTGGACGGGGTGTCGCTGACCATCGCCTGCGGGGAGACCCTGGGGCTGGTGGGCGAGTCCGGCTGCGGCAAGACCACCCTGGGGCGTACGATCCTGGGGCTCGACCCCCCTCACAGCGGCGGCATGCGCTTCGACGGGCGCGATATCGGCCGGCTGTCACGGGCGGAAAGGCGGCAGCTCCGCCAGCGGATGCAGATCATCTTTCAGGACCCGCTCTCGTCGCTCAACCCGCGGATGAACATCCTGGACATCGTGACCGAGGGGCT
>JASFIY010000275.1:0-4338 GCA_050122415.1 Desulfobacteraceae bacterium | reverse complement strand
GGAAATGGTTGGATGAAAAGCTACCGAAAAGAGCTCTGGTTCAATGTGCCCACCCGCCGGGCCTTCATCAACATCACCTCCGATGTCCAGAAGTGCATCGATGAGAGCGGGGTTTCCGAGGGTTTGGCGCTCGTCAACGCCATGCACATCACGGCCTCGGTCTTCATCAACGACGACGAGCCGGGCCTCCACCACGACTACGAGGTCTGGCTGGAGAAGCTGGCCCCCCACGAGCCGGTGGCCCAATACCGCCACAATGTGGGCGAGGACAATGCCGACGCCCACATGAAGCGCCAGGTGATGGGCCGCGAGGTGGTGGTGGCGGTGACCGGCGGGCGGATGGATTTCGGCACCTGGGAGCGGATTTTCTACGGCGAGTTCGACGGCCGGCGGCGCAAGCGGGTGCTGGTCAAAATCATCGGGGAGTAAATCCCGAAGCGCCTATGATGCGCGTACAAGCGCACCCGGCAAGGCGTGCGATGTGCAACGATACGGGGGGTCTTCACGAGGATTTGCGGTTTTCGGCTTTCAGCGCTCCTTCCTTTGGGGCCATCAGATTCGAGAACCAGCACCAGGGGGGTCATCACGGCCTTTCCCGCCCGCAAGCCCTACCAGGGTCTTTCCATCCCGGCCGTCAGCGCCACCCGGGCGGTCTCCGCACCCTCCAGGATCAGGTAGGGAGCGTTCTCGTCGAGGGCTTGGGGCGTTGCCGCCAGCGACGCCACGTTTTCCACCGGCACCTTGGATTCACCGGCTGCCACCGCACTTGCCACCAACTCCGGCGTATCGTTCTCCGGATAAAGCCATGACGCCGCCACGGCGGACAGAGTGAAAACCATCAGCAGGAAGAAGATATTTCGCATGGACCTTATCCTTTGGTTTCGTCAACTTGACGGTTCCGCAAAAAGCACTTTACCCCGCCGTGCGCTGTCATTCAGATCCCGGAAATGGGCCGATATCCGCCCTCTTGCTTGGATATCTTAAAATCTAACCAAAATATAGATAATGCGTAAAAGCGGCGCTGTCCATGGGGTCTGGGCGGTAAAACCGATCCGATCGCCTTTTGGGGCCCAGCCCCTGGCCGCGCCCGGAAGGGCGAAAAGCCTTTTGCGGGCGAAGCCTCCCGCCGGTTGCTCCCCATGATTCCGGTTACCGGGGGTGTTTCGTTGCGGGGGCCCGGCCAACAGGCTGAGGTTTCGGATCACTTTTTCAACAGCTTCTCGAAAACATACGGCAAACATTCTTCTTCGGTCATGGGTCTGCCGGCGAGCATCGCGTGGGTGTCGATCCACTCTCTTTTGTTGGCCGCGATGTAGGCCTCGAGGTCATGGGCCTCCAGGAAATTTTTGGTCCTGTGGGCGACTTGCCGTCTGGCGATCTCGTCGATTTCGGGGTACTGCCGAATCAGCGCCATGGCGCCTGCGATATAATGGGACCATTTTCTCTCCCCGATGGGTATTTTTTCGATTCCCGCGGTCTTGGTCATGGCGTCGTATCCGGGGTTTTCGAAAAACATGACAAACACCTCCAGGTAGAACTTGACCATCTCCAAAACGCTTGAACCAAAAAGGGAATTGAAGGCCTCATCGTCAATGTAGGCATCCGCCAGGTAGATCAAATCCTTGGCCAAATAGTTGATGTTATAGATTTCAGCATGGCCGCTCAACGCCTGGGCGGCGGATGCGTTGCGCTCGAATCCGATGGCGTTGACGACGACATCCGCCGGGATCTGGCGCCGGCCGTCGACGGTGACGCCGTTTTCAGTCATGGCGCTGATTTCACCGCACACCGTTTCGATCTTTTTGAGGTAATGCCCGATAAACCAGATGTCCGACACGCTGATGGTGTGCCCGGGGTGCTTGATCCTGGCCATCCAGCACTCGGGCTGCGTGGCGCCGCTCAGTTCATAGGTTTTCTTCCAGTACATCATGTTCAGAAAATTGCTTTTTTTGTCGTGCTGGAAGGCAGCGTCGTAGGGGGTGACGAAATTGAGGTAATCAACGATTTTCGGGCAAACCGTGCCGTGCCGGCGGCTCACCACGGTCACATGGCGCGCACCGCCCTCCAGTGCGGTGCGGGTGTTTTCGACCGCAAAGGCGCCCATGCCGATGATCACGACATTCTTGCGGCGCCAGTCGATCCCCGCGGTGTGATCGGATATCCCCGAAACAATCTCCCCCTGGAAGGCCGCCTGATTTTCCCAGGTCACCTCCCGGGGGGTCCCGACGCGGTCGTTGATCGCCAAGATGACGCCCTTGCTCTCCAGAACAGCCCCGACGCCCCCGCGCTGCAGGTTGATGCGATAGCCCTTTGGGGCGGCTTCAATTCCTGTCACCTCGGACCCGGTGTAAAGCCCGTGCGCATTCTGCTGCGCCAGCCGGGCGACGTCCGTCAGGATCTCCCAGGTGCCCGAGTGATCGCGGTTGGACCTGTTTTCTTTCTCCAGCAGCCGGTAAGCGCCCTCCGAGGAGTTGACCCTGGAGGTTCGATTGGCAAACCGGGACCATATCCCCCCGACCGCATCGCTTTTTTCCAGGATGCAGAAGGAAAGCCCGGCTTCCTTCAGTCTGTTGGCGGCGTAAAGGCCGGTTATGCCGGCGCCCACAATGGCCACGTCCACCCGGGACGGCAGGGGGCCGGAATGGCCCAGCCGAAGGTCGCCGACGTCGAAAGTGAACCTGGAGCCGGCATAGCGATCGATGCGCTCGCGAACCGTTTGCGCGTCGGCGGGGCCCAGGTTCAGTATGTCCAGGTCCGGGTCGCCGACATCCAGCCAAGCGTCGCCGGTTAAAAACACGGCATAGGGATAGCAGACGGAGCGAACCGCCTTCAAGGCCGACAGCAGTTCGACCATGAGCCCGGCCGTTTCTTCTTCTGCCACAAATACGTAAGGCAGATCGGTGTATACCCTGAGCTGGTTGACGATGCCCGGGATGTCCCGGGAGTCTAAATTCAGCAGCTGCGCCCCGGGCAGTGCCATTTTCGAGAAGTTGGCCACGCGGACGGTTGGCGCTGGAGCGGCTGTGTTGTTCATGGGGTTCTCCTCGCTTGCTATCGGTTGATCTTTTGGCCCACCGGGCGCATCCAAGAACTTCGAGCGGCCGGGATTGAGGCGCACACGCAATTCCCCCCGGGAGACGTTGCCGTTGACGGGGCCCCGGCCCGGGAATCGAACTATAAAAATTTGGCGCCGGCGCGTCTGGCCCCCTCCACCAGGGAGGCGAGCTTCAACCAGGCCACTTGCCCTGAAACGCTGGAGGCGGCTGCGGTCGTGGCAAAGCCGCAATCGGTTGAGGCCACCACCCGCTGCGGGCCGAGAAGCCGCACGAAATTGGCGATCCGTTGGGCCACCAGATCGGGGTGCTCCACCGTGTTTGAGCTGGTGTCGATGACACCCGGCATCAGGACCTTGTCTTCGGGGAAAGGCAATTCCGCGAACACGGTCCACTCGTGGGCGTGCCGGTGATTGCTGGCCTCGAGCGAAATGTAGCGGGCCCTAAGGGCCGTGATGTGGTTGAAGATGGACCTCAAGCCGATGTCGCAGTGGTGCGTTCCCGGATAGTTGCCCCAGCAGATGTGCACCCGACAGACGGCAGGATTGACGGCGGTCAGGGCCCGGTTGAGAACGCGGATGTTGGTGTCGACGACGGCCAGGAATTCGCCTTCGCTCAGGTCCTTAAAACGCGTGTGCCGCCCCATGGCGAGGTCCGGACAGTCCACCTGCAGATGAAAACCGTAGCCGGCAATAACCTCGTACTCCCGTTGCAACACCGCTCCCAGGGCTTCCAAATAATCTACGTAATTCGGATAGTACCGGTTTTCCAAAAAGAGCGCCACGGTTCCGGGGGATGGCGCGGTGAAAAAGAGCGCTGCACGCGACCCCGGAAAAGACGGCTGCAACTCGTCATAGACCGCGGCGAGCATATCCAGCTCCTCCCGCAGGGAGGCTTCGCCGGTGTAGGCAAGCGGCCCGGAGCAGGCCGGAAGACTGACCGGGGCCTTGGGGTTGAGCGTGATCAGCCCGTTGCGTCCGCCGAACCGGCCGGACAATTCGGGGATTTCCTCCAGATCCCGCGGGATGGGCGCCGCCGCCTTCTCGCCGAAACCGGAAATCCGGCTGACGGTGGCATTGACGTAATCCAGCCGCGGCATTTCGCCGTTGTTGATATAGGTGATCCCCAGCTGCAGCTGTTTTTCAACGATATTTTTCAGATAGCGCCGCAAGTCCTCCCCGGTGATCGCCTGCTTTCGCAAGGTTTTCAGGATCATTTCCGGCGGGCGCGGCAAAGAGCCCACATGGGTTGTTTCAATTGATTTCATGGGATCCACCCTTTGCAA
>JASFIY010000274.1:0-4342 GCA_050122415.1 Desulfobacteraceae bacterium | reverse complement strand
CCGCCAGGGTCGCGTGATTTAAGGTATCAACACGGGTTTCGGGCTGCTTGCCAACACCGTCATTCCCGATGACGAGCTGGAGCATCTCCAGCAATCCATTGTATTGTCGCATGCCGCCGGGGTTGGCCCTTTCATGAATGAATCCACCGTACGGCTGATGATGGTCCTCAAGATCAACAGTCTGGCCCGCGGTTACTCGGGGTTGCGCCTGGAGGTCATCGAGGCATTGATTCGACTGGTCAATGCCGGTGTCTACCCTCGGGTTCCCCAGAAGGGTTCGGTGGGCGCTTCCGGCGACCTGGCACCACTGGCCCACATGAGCACCGTATTGCTCGGCGAAGGCGAGGCGGTTCATGACGGCAAAACCATATCAGGGCGTGAAGGGTTGCGGATCGCGGGATTGGAGCCGATCACCCTCGGTCCCAAGGAGGGGCTGGCCCTGCTCAACGGCACCCAGGCGTCAACTGCGTTTGCCCTGGAGGGGCTGTTTGCGGCCGAGCAGCTGCTTGCGGCCGCCCTGGTCGCCGGCAGCCTCAGCGTCGAGGCGGCGTTGGGAAGCAGACGGCCTTTCAATGCCCTTATCCACAGGGTTCGCGGCCACCAAGACCAGATCGATGTGGCCGCTGCGTACCGGCAATTGCTCGGCAGCAGCGAGATCGGACTTTCGCATCAATACTGTGAGGCGGTGCAAGATCCCTACTCGCTGCGCTGCCAACCCCAGGTAATGGGGGCCTGTCTGACTCAGATTCGCAACGCCGCGCAGGTTATTGAAATCGAGGCCAACGGTGTCTCGGACAACCCGCTGGTGTTTCCCGAGGAGCGGGATGTCATTTCCGGCGGCAACTTCCACGCTGAGCCCATCGCCATGGCCGCCGACAACCTGGCGCTGGCCATTGCCGAGACCGGGGCTCTGTCGGAACGACGCATCGCGCTGCTCATCGACACCCACATGTCCAAGCTGCCCCCGTTTCTCGTTGAAAAAGGCGGGCTGAATTCCGGATTCATGATCGCCCAGGTAACCTCGGCGGCGTTGGCCAGCGAGAACAAATCCCTGGCCCATCCGGCATCCGTCGACAGCCTGCCCACCTCCGCCAACCAGGAGGATCACGTCTCCATGGCAGCCTTCGCAGCCAGGCGACTGATCGAGATGGCCGAGAACACGGCCGGAATTCTAGCGGTCGAACTGCTCGCCGCCTGCCAGGGACTCGACTTCCGAAAACCATTGAAGACGTCGCCGGCGTTGGAGGAGGCCAAGGCGCGCGTGCGCAGGGCGGTGCCCTTTTATGACAAGGATCGATATTTTGCACCGGATATTCGCAAGGCCACGGAAATTATCCAGAACGGAGGCTTCAACGACTTGTTGGAGCCCGATCTTTTGCCCAGCTTTGCTGACGGGAAACGGTTATGACTGAACAGAACGACGTACCCTTGTATCAGCAGGTGAAAGATCACATTCTGGAAGGCATTCGGACCGGCGTCCTCAAACCGGGGATGAAGATCGAATCAGAGGTTGACCTGGTAAAAAAACTGAATGTTTCGAGAATGACGGTTAACCGCGCCCTTCGCGAACTGACCGCGGATGGCCGATTGACCCGTGTTCAGGGTAGCGGGACCTTCATCGCCCGGATAAAGCCCCAATCGGCGCTGTTGGAAATTCGTTCGATTGCAGATGAAATCAAAGAGCGGGGCGGCGTCTATTCATGTGATGTGCACCTGCTGCAGGAGGAAAAAGCACGACCATCGCTGGCGCTGGAAATGGGCCTTAAGCCATACGCTTCAGTCTTTCATTCGATTATTGTCCATAAAGACAAAGGTATTCCCATCCAGCTCGGTTACCGGTTTGTCAATCCGGAAATTGCGCCCGCTTATCTGAAGCAGGATTTCACCACGGTCGACGTCGCCGTTTACCTGCTCAGTCAGGCGTCGCCCACCGTGGTTGAGCATGTCGTCGAAGCGATCATTCCGGAGCCGTGGATACGGGACCTGCTGTTAATCAACGCCTCCGAACCGTGTTTGGCCCTTTACCGGAAAACCTGGGTCGGTGAGACAGTCGCCACCATCAGCACCTTTTATTCGCCAGGATCCCGTTATACCTTGGGGGGGCGTTTCTCGCCGCCGGGACAAGGCGGCATCGGCATCACCTGAGATTGGGAGTTGGCAGATAAATAGGCTGCGCTTCCGGAGAGAGATAAAAAGAGGATGGAAAATGATACTGCCGCAACAGATCGATTCCCTCTGGCTGAACTGTCATTTGGCCACCATGGCAGACAAAAAAGGATACGGGATCATAAAAAATGGCGCCATTGCCGTTGAAAACGGGCATATCGTCTGGATCGGACCGGAGGACCGGCTGCCGGGAGACGCCCATCAGCGGGCAAAAGAGGTGCATCGCCTGAAGGGCGGCTGGGTTACCCCCGGCCTAGTTGATTGCCACACGCATCTGGTCTACGCCGGCAACCGCGCCAATGAATTCGAGATGCGGCTCGATGGCGCCAGTTACCAGCAAATCGCTGAAGCCGGCGGCGGGATCATGAGCACTGTGCGGGCGGTGCGCGCGGCCACCGAAGATGAACTCTATGCCCAAAGCCTGCCACGCATCAAAATGATGATGGCCGGCGGGGTGACGACCCTGGAAGTTAAGAGCGGCTACGGTCTGGACCTGCCCAACGAATTGAAAATGCTAAGGGTGATCCGTCGTTTGGGGCAGGCCCTGCCGATCGATGTGCACGCCACATTTTTAGGGGCGCATGCGTTGCCGCCGGAGTATAAAAACGCACCTGATGGCTATATCGATCTCATTGTTGGGCAGATGATGCCGCAGGTGGTCGAAAAAAAGCTGGCTAGCGCAGTGGATGTTTTTTGTGAAAAGATTGGCTTTACCATCGTCCAGACCGAGCGTGTCTTTCAACGCGCGACCGAATTGGGTTTGCGGGTAAAGCTTCACGCCGAACAGCTGTCCGACTCGAAAGGTGCCCTTCTGGCGGCGCGATACAATGCCCTGAGTGTGGACCACCTGGAATATCTCCAACCCGAGGATGCCTTCGCTTTGGCAAAAACGGGTTGCGTGGCCGTGATTTTGCCAGGCGCTTTTTATTTTCTCAATGAAACCCGCAAACCACCTCTCGGTGCACTGCGCCAGGCTGGCGTCCCCGTGGCTGTCAGCACAGATAGCAACCCAGGAACCAGCCCGTGTCTTTCCCTGCCGATGATGATGAACATGGGCTGCGTGTTATTCCAGTTGACGCCAGCGGAGGCATTGGCCGGAGTTACCAAAAATGCCGCTGCCGCATTGGGCCTTCAGCAAGCTATCGGCACCTTGAGTCGCGGAAAAGTGGCCGACCTGGCCATCTGGGACATAAGCTCCCCTGCTGACCTGTCATACCAACTTGGCGGAAACCTTTTACGCTGCCTGGTCAAGAGAGGAACTATTTGTTATTGTGCGTAAGAAAGCTCGAAAAAGGACCAGGCGCTGGCTGGTTACCGATTGTCTTTCTCACAGTTTCTCTTCCAAGACGACTACGCTTCGTTTTTCTCCAAAAGGGCCAACACCTGGGCGCATTTTTCCGTTGCGCGATCCAAAAGGGCTGAAGCCTCTTTGCATATAGCTTTCTTGAAGGCTTCGTCCGTGATGTCTTTCATATTGATCATCACGTTTTTATAGGCCCCCCAGATCCCGGTTTCCAGCGCTTTGGCGCCCACTTCCACATCGGACCAAGATGCTGGATTCCCGTAGCGAGCCACCTCGCAAAGGGCATCCCAGGCGCCATCAGCAATCTTCATGGTTGTCAGGGGGATATCGATGGCCTTTTTCAAACCGGCCTGCATTCGTTCGTTACGCAGGGCGCGTTCAGCATCCGTTTTTTTCGGCAGGCGCAGGGCTTCCATGAAATCGTTGAATGCTGTGGTGTCGGCATCGATCAAGGGGATAAGTTGGGCAGCAGCATGGTGCAGCGCGGGGATATTCTGCCGCATCCGGGCGTCCACAGATTCAAACTTGCGGACACCATAGGTGAGCTTGCCCACCATGGCACCCAACCCGGCACCCATGGCGGCAATAGCGGCTGAAACCGATCCGCCGCCCGGAGCTGAGGAACGGGAAGCCACCTCCTCGATAAATGCTCGTAGCGTCAAACCGGCGAGCGGCTCGTACGGTTCCTGAACGACGCGGTATTCGATGATCTTCGCATTTGGATCGAAGGCTGCCACACTGTTCAGACCCAGACGCTCAACAACCAGCCGCACTTTCTGGTCTTCGTCGAGAATGAAGAGGCCCTCTTTTTCGATGTAATATTCAGCCGCCATGAGAATGGACTCCAGGGGCACCAGACCGACGATCTCCGAA
>JASFIY010000273.1:0-4346 GCA_050122415.1 Desulfobacteraceae bacterium | reverse complement strand
GATCCTTTCGGCCTCCACCTCGCTGGCCACCAGCACGATGCTGTTGGTGCGCTCGTCGGCCACGAACTTGACCGTCTGATCGTCCGGCACCCCGGGCGCCCGGCGCACCCGCCCCCGTTCCTGGAAAACCGTGGTCAGCAGGGTGATCATCTTGTTGGCGTCGGCATACTCCAGGGGCATCACCACGATCTGGTGGCCCATGCCGGTGACGTCGATGACCCGCAGGATGCGCAGCAGGCGGTTGATATTGGATTCCACGTCGGTGACGATCAGCATGTTGGTGGGGACGTAGGCCAGGATCACGCTGCTCTTGGAGACCATCGGGGTGAAGAGCTGCTTGATCTCGTTGGGGTCGGCGTATTTGAGCGGAATCAGCTGGGTGATGACCCGGTCCTTGCCGGGGCCGGCCTCCTCCCGGATACGGGTCTCGATGCTCTTGCTGCGGGCCTCCGGCGAGGGCACGATCTTGATGATTTCCCCCGATTTGACGGTGGCGTAGCCGTGGACTTCCAGCACCGACTCGAACACCTGGTAGGCTTCCTCGATGGAGATTTTGGCCGGCGAAATGATCGTGACCTTGCCCCGCACGCGGTTGTCGACGACAAAATTCTTGCCGGTCAGCTCGCTCATGAACTTGATGAAGACGTTGATGTCCACATCGTTGAAATCGATGGCGACCATTTTTTCGGCGCCCTCCGGCGCCCCGCCGGCAGACGGGGCCACCGGGGCATCGCCGGCCGGGGCGCCGTGCGCCGGCTCTCCGATGGGCAGCAGCAGCAACAAGCCGATCAGCAGCCATCCCCAGCTTCGGTTTTTTACGGGCCCGTCAAACCAGCCGAATCCGTTCATAACTCTCTTTCATTGATGAAGCGGTAAAAAATCGAAAACCAGACGGTTTCGTAAAAAGGCCAAGTTACGGCGCGCAAATCTCGAGGAGCGAGGCGTACTTACGTACGCCGCAGCGACTTCGAGATGCAGCGCAACGCAGAAATTGGTCTTTTTACGGAACCGTCTTTCATTGAGGTTCATGGACGCCGCAGCGCCGCCGGCTCATTCCACCTGAAAATTCAGGGTGGTGGGCCGGCCGCGGCGGTTGAGCTCCAGGCTGAGCCCGGTGCCGGAGTTCAGCCGTTGGAAAATCACCCCCAGTTGCTCCGCCGACTGGACCGGCTCCCCGTCGATGGCGGTGATGACGTCGCCATCGCGCAGCCCCAGGCGCCGCAAAATCGAGCGCGGCTGGATGCCCATCAGGGCCAGACCATCGGGCACCCCATCGGTCTGGTGGGGCTGCAGGGTCAAATCCTTGAGCGGGTCTTCGACCTGGCCCAGCATGGCCTGGAGCATGGCGGGCCGCAAACGGATGGTCTGCGGCCGGGGGACTAGCGGAGACGGGGGCGGCGACAGGTCGCCCCGCAGAGCGGGCCCCTCTTCACCCATCTCTTCTGCCATCGGCCGCGGGGCGGGCCCGCGGGCCCTCGGAACTTCCTCCATCTGCAGGATCTCGTCGCGGTCTTCGACCTCCAGAACCACTTTTTCGCGTAAAATCATCTTGAGGACGGCGCTTTGGACCGCATCCCCCACCCGGTAGAGGTTCTGCCGGCGGCTCTGGGAGTCCTCGATGACCGCGTAGGCCTCCGGGCCTTGACCCGAAACCGTGCCCCAGAGCTTGAGCTTGAGCTGGGTTTCCTTGAGGGCCTCGATGTCGATGGCCGGCTCCGCCGGGGGTTGGCCGCCGGTTTCGATCCGGAACAGGTTGCGCTCGGCGACCGCCCGGTAGCGGGAGAGCGGCGGCCTGGGGCGCGCCTTCTCGGCCGGCTTCGAGACCGTGAGCTCCGGGTCCTGGGGCGCTGCCTGGTCCTGCCGGGTCGGGACCACCTGCTTGAAAATGGCGAAGCCCAGATAAACCCCGCAGGCGATCAGGAGGACCGACAGTAAAGTGGCCAAATGTTTAAAGTTCATGAGGATCGGAATTCCAGGGATTTTTACACCGCCCCCACCCCCCGCGGGCTTCACCCGCACCATCGGACGGGGAAAGGGTCATGCCGCGCGCAAGCCTCCACTTCAAGATCGGCCGGCCGGGCCGCCCACTCCAGTTTCCGGGGGCTGGGCTGACGGGAAGCGCATCCGGCTGAAACCAGCGGCCGCCGGCGGAGGCGCCGGGACCATCGCCGCGCGTCAAATTTCCAGCGTCTCCACCTGCAACACGGCCGTCAGCATTTCGGCGGCCTTGCCGGTCTTGGTGACCGAGAGCCGTTTGACCGCCACCATGTTGGGCGAGGTTTCGATGCGGTAAAGATACCCGCTGAGCTGCTCCAGGTTGACCCCCTGGAGCTTCATCTCCACCAGCGAAAGCTTGTAGGGGCCGTCCGGCTGATCGACGCTGGAGGGCTTCATGTAGGTGATGTTGGCCTTGATGCCGCTCTCCCCGGCCAGCTGGTCCAGGAAGGAGAAGAGCGTGAAGGACTTCTCGCGCCGGGCGAACTCCTTTTCAAAAAGCGCCCCCTGCCGGCGCAGGGCCTCGTAATCGGCCTGCAGGGCGCGGATCTCCGCCAGGCTCTGGGTCCGGGCGGCAATGGCGCGCCGCAGCTGCTGGCGTTTGTCGAGAAAAGGCGCCAGCGCGAAGTACCACAGCGCCAGCAGGCAGACCCCCGCCGCCACGGCCGCAACCACGGTCTTTTCGCGCTTGTTGAGCTGAATCCCCACAGCCATCCCCTCCGCGTAGCCGGCGCTCGCCACCCTGCCGGAGAAACACCCCTGGCTTAGCGTTGATGATGCGTTAAAAATCGAAAACCAGACGGTTTCGAAAAAAGTTCAAGTCACGGCGCGCAAATCTCAGCGGCGTGAGGCGCACACCTGTATGCCGCAGCGACTTCGAGATGTGGCGCAACGCGGAAATTGGGCTTTTTGCGGAACCGTCAAAGTTGATAAGCCAGTAAAAAGTCAAAATCCAGACAGTTTCGTAAAATGGCCAAGTTCAAGGCGTGCAAATCTCGAGGAGCGAGGCGTACTTATGTACGCGGCAGCACCTTCGAGATACAGCGCAACGCGGAAATTGGCCATTTTAGGAAACTGTCAAAGTTGAACTTTAAGTTTGAACCGTATGCGGTTGTCAGTCTTTTCCATGGTGGCCGAACTGATGGTGACCCCCTTGAAGCCGGCCTGCCCCTCCAGCCGGCTCTTGATGTCGTCCACGGTGTTGAAGGTGTCGGTGCTGCCGGAAAGCAGCACGCTGTCGGGGCCGATCAACAGCTGGGTCAGCTCGATGTCGGTTTCCGCCGGGATCAGCGTGCTGAGGGCGTAGAGAATATCGATGTTGCGCGGTATATCGGTACCGTCCGCGGGAAGAAAAAGCGTTTTTTTCAAATCGGCGAGCTTCACCCGCATCTGCTGCAGCGGATCAACGATCCGGGTGACCTCGGGGAAGGTGGCGCGGAAGATGGCGGTGATTTCCGCATCCAGGGCGCTGCGCTGCTGGTTCAGGCGATAGACCTCGAGCCCGAGGTTCGCGGCCCCCAGCAGCAGGACAGCCAGGGCCAGGGCTCCCAGCCGGATCAGGGCGGTGCGGTGTTCGGCCCACTTCCTGCGGGGCGCAAAGGCCCCCCGGCGAAAATTGAGGACCGCCCGGCCGCCGGTGCCCGTCAGGGCCAGCGCCAGGGCCCGGTCAAAACGGCATGGGTGCCAGCCTTCGCCGACCGGCCCCGGCAGCAGCCCGGCCACGCGCCCCGCAAGATCCAGCGGCGCCACCGGGATTTCAAGTTCCGCCGCGATCTCCGCCTGCAGCCCGGGGTCCACGGCAAGGCTCCCCGTCAGCAACGCCCGCGCCGGTTGGCAGTCCTCCGGGCTGAGACCTTCCAGCGCCGCCAGCGCCCGCCCCACATGGCTGCCGATATCCGCGGCGGTAAGGCCCTCGCCGGTGCCGAAGGGATAGATCAGGTGGATTTTGCCGGCCATCAGGACCGTCACCTGCCCGTGGCCGGGGACGATATCGATCAGCAGCAGGTGGCCGTCGGCGCCTGCCCGCTCGGCCAGGCAACGGGCCGCCGCAAACCCGCCGGCGCCCACGGCTTCGGGGGCCAGACCGGAGGCCGCCAGGGCCGCCAGGAGCTCGCCCAGCCGGTCGCCGTGCACCACCCCGGCCAGCAGGCGGGTCTGCTCGGCGGTGTAAACCCGGTAGAAGTCCATCACGGCCTGGTCCACCGGAAAGGGCAGGCTGGCCTCGAGTTCAAAGGGCAGGACCTGCCGGATTTTGCGCTCCTCGGTAAACGGCAGGGTGAGGTTGCGGTAGGAAACGAGCCCATCGGGCAGCCCGGCGATGCAGTCGCTGCCGGCGATGTCCAGCACGTCGC
>JASFIY010000272.1:0-4348 GCA_050122415.1 Desulfobacteraceae bacterium | reverse complement strand
TCTTCGCCCCCCTCTACCACGGCGCCATGCGCCACGCCGCCAAGGCCCGCAAGGAGGTGGCGATCCGCAGCATCTTCAACATGCTGGGCCCGCTGACCAACCCGGCCGGCGCCAACTGCCAGCTGCTGGGGGTCTACGCGCGGCCCCTGACCGAGATGTTCGCCAACGCGCTGAAGCTTTTGGGCGGCCGGCGGGCCCTGGTGGTCCACGGCCACGACGGCCTGGACGAAATCTCGGTCTGCGCCCCGACCCGTGTCGCGGAGCTGCGGGACGGGTTGGTGACCACCTACGACCTGAACCCCGAGCAGTTCTTCGGCAGCCTGGCGGACCCCGCGACCCTGGCCGGCGGGGACGCCGCCGCCAACGCCGAGATCACCCGCAAGATCCTGGCCGGTGAAAAGGGCCCCCGGCGCAACGTGGTCCTGATCAACACCGCCGCGGCCCTGATGGCCGCCGGCAAAGCCGCCAGCCTGGCCGACGGTCTGGGCCTGGCCGAGTCGGCGCTGGACAGCGGCGCGGCCGCCGCCAAGCTGGAAGCGCTGGTGCGCTTCACCCGGGAGAACGGCTGAAGCCATGGACATTCTGGAGCGCATCGTCCAAACCAAGCGGGCCGAGGTGGACGCCGCCGCCCGCAGGGTTCCCGAAAGCCGGCTGCGGGCGCAGGCGGCCGGGCGCCGCGACATCCGTCCGTTCTTCGACGCCCTGGCCGAATCCCCGGCCGGCGGCCCCAAGATCATCGCCGAGATCAAGCGCGCCTCGCCCTCCAAGGGCGTCATCCGCGCCGGGCTGGACGCCGCCGCCCAGGCCCGGGCCTACGCCGCCGGGGGGGCCGCGGCGCTTTCGGTGCTCACCGACGGCCCCTATTTCAAGGGCAGCCTGGAAGACCTGCGGACAGCGCGCGCCGCCGTGGACCTGCCGGTGCTGCGCAAGGATTTCACCATCTCGGCCTACCAGATCTGGGAGGCGGTCGCGGCCGGGGCCGATGCGGTGCTTTTGATCGTGCGAATTCTGGCCCCGTCCCAGCTGCGCGACTACCTGGCGCTGACCCGCGAGCTGGGCCTCCCGGCCCTGGTGGAAACCCACAGCGCCGCGGAGATGCAAACGGCGCTGGCCTGCGGCGCCCGCCTGGTGGGGATCAACAACCGCGATTTGAAGACCTTTGCAACCTCCCTGGAGACCACCGTGCGGATGGCTTCCCATCTCGGGCCCGGCCAGCGCGCCGTGGCCGAGAGCGGCATCCGCTCGCGGGCGGACATCCAACGCCTGCAGGCGGCCGGGGTCCACAATTTCCTGATCGGCGAAAGCCTCGTGCGCGCCCCGGACCCGGCGGCGCTGCTGCGGACCCTGCGGGGGGTGGACCCGTGACCGGTTCAGCGGCGGTCGGCGAACGGCCCCAGGTCAAGGTCTGCGGCCTGACCCGCACCGATGAGGCCGCGGCCTGCGCGGCCGCCGGAGCGGCTGCGATCGGCCTGGTCTTCTACCCCCCCAGCCCCCGCAGCCTCACCCGCGCCCAGGCCCGCCGGATCGCCCTTGCGCTGCCCCCGCCGGTGGTGCCCACCGGGGTTTTCGTCAACGATGGCTTCGACACCATCATGGACCGGGTGGCCCACTGCCGGCTGCGCGCCGTCCAGCTTCACGGTCAGGAGCCGCCGGCCCTGGCCGCCCGCCTGCGGGCGGAGGGGCTGATCGTCCTCAAGGCGCTTTTCCTGGAGCGGGAGCCGACGCTCTGCCGGGCGGCGGACTACCCCGATGCGGCCCTGCTGGTGGAGCACGGCGGCGGCCGGCTGCCCGGCGGCAACGCCCGCTCCTGGGACTGGTCGGCGGCGGGGCGCCTGGGCGAAAGCCATCCGCTGGTGATCGCCGGCGGCCTCGCACCGGAGAACCTGGCCGCCGCGGTGGCGGCCGCCCGCCCGGATGCCGTGGACGTCAGCTCCGGGGTGGAAAAATCTCCGGGACGCAAGGATCTTGCCCGGGTGGCGGCCTTTTTCCGGTCCCTGGCGCCGGCGCAGGCGGCCACGGCCCCCAGGCGACGGATTTTTTAGCCGCGCGCGACCGGGTCCACAACAGGAATTTTCCACCAGCCGGATTTACATTGCCTGATGCAGCCGGGGTTTCAGGAACGCGGGCGGTTTCTTTTGGTTGGTTTTCTTATCCGCAAAAGAAAATGAACATAGCCGAATCGGAGTTGTCGACCCCCGGCCCAGCTCCGGGACACCCATCAAAGTTCCACTCAACCAGTAGACCCCACGGAGACCGTCATGTCCCTGCAGAAAACCTTCTTCGCACCGGTGGTATCCTGGAGCGCCGAGGACCTCAAGGCCTTCATGGCCCAAAAACCAGAGGGCGGCTACACCCTGCTGGACGTGCGCCAGCCCTCCGAGTACCGTGAGTCGCACCTGCCCGGGGCCAAGCTGATCCCGCTTTCCCAACTGGACACCGCCGTTGGTCAGCTGGACCCGCAAAAACCGGTGGCCGTCTACTGCGCCATCGGCGGCCGCAGCCGGGTGGCCGCCCAACTGCTGGCCGGCAGGGGATTCCGGGAGGTCTTCAACCTCAAGGGCGGCATCAAGGCCTGGAAGGGGTTCACGGCCGAAGGGCCCCGGGAGCTCGATCTGGACCTCATCCGCGGCGACGAGACCCCAGCTGAGATCATCGCCATCGCGCTGGCCATGGAGAAGGGTTTAGGCCGGTTCTACAGGGCGGCCGCCGAGCGCGCCCAAGACCAGCCGCTGATCGACCTGTTGCAGCGCCTGGCCGGCTTCGAAGTCAAACACCAGCAAGCCCTGATGGGGCTCTATGTCCAAATGGCGCCCGGGGACCCCGAAGGCAGACTGCTGCAAACCGGCAGACTCTCGGGCATTATGGAAGGCGGCTTCGGAATCGACGCCTTCCTGGCCCAAAACGCGGCCTACCTGAACTCCCTGCCGGATTTGCTGACCCTGGCGATGATGCTGGAAACCCAGGCCATGGACCTTTACCTGCGCTTTGCCGACAAAAGCGGCGTGGCTGAAACCCGCGAGGTTCTCTTCAAGGTCGCCAACGAAGAAAAGCAGCATCTCGGCGCCCTGGCGGATCTCTACGAGGCAAATGCCTGAAGAACTTTTCCAAGGTGTCGCCCAAGGGCTCCTGAACGACCCACAAAGCCCGCATCGGCCCGCCGGGCCGATGCGGGCTTTCGTTTGGGGCACCGGGGCGCACAGATGCGGTGTCACCCCACAACCTGGAGGTTTCCGGGCATTTGATAGGCCCTGCAACGCTCCTTGTAGATTTCGACGGACGCGTTGATCACCGGGATGATGTCGGCTTGCAGGGTGCGCTTGACGGCCCCGGGCACCCCGGCCACCAGTGAAAAGGGCGGGATCTCGGTGTTTTCCAGAACCACGCTGCCGGCCGCCACGATGCAGCCGCGCCCGATCCGGGCGCCGTTCATGATGATCGCCCCCATCCCGATCAGGCAGTCGTCGGCCACGCTGCAGCCGTGAATCACGCAGCGGTGGCCGACCGTCACGCGCTCGCCGATGGTCAGGGGAAAGCCCGCATCCACGTGGCACATGGTGAAGTCCTGGATGTTGGTTTCGCGTCCGATGACGATGGCATCGGAGTCGGCGCGGAGGACGCTGTTGAACCAGACCGAGGCATGCGCGGCGAGGGTCACGTTGCCGATCACGGCGGCGCTGGGGGCCAGGTAAACCGATGGGTCGATGACGGGTCGAATGCCTTCCAGGGCGTATACGGGCATGGCGAACCTTCCTTTGCTAGGTGATTTTGGGGGGACCGTTGCCGTTTCGACTGGTTAAATCCGGACGAAAAACTTTTGTCAAGCCCGCCAAATTCCGTTATGATTCAAAAATCTTGGAACGCAACCGCCCCAACACCGCAGAGGCAAGCGATGACCATTTTTACCGCTGGATTTCACCGCACCCCCGCCTTCCTCCTACTGCTGGCCCTCAGCCTGCTGCCGGCGGTTTGGGGCGGCTGCGGCGACAGTTCCACGCCCCCGCAGCTGGCGACCGAGCCGGCTGGCTTCACCTTTTTCAACCTCGGCGCCAGCACCGTTTTAAACGACGCCATCCGCCGCGATCTCAGGGACAGGCTCGGCCCCTACGCCACCGAAACCCGCAGCATCATCGACCTGGAGGTCAACTACCGCGGATTTCTCCAGGAGCACTTCCCCAAGCTTCACCAGCTCAACCGCAGGCTCAACTCCCCCATCGGCGAACGCGTCGCCCATCCCACCGAGAAACTGATGTTCCGGCATGCCCGCAGGCAAAAGGTCCCCTTCGAAAAGGTCTTCCTGGTCTTTTCCGGCTACACCCAAACCCCGCTGCTCTTCAACATTCACATGCCC
>JASFIY010000271.1:0-4362 GCA_050122415.1 Desulfobacteraceae bacterium | reverse complement strand
GCCGCAGACCTTGGCGGCGTTGCGGCGGATGAAGTCCAGGTCCGGGATGACGATGTCCACCCCGAGCATGTAGTCCTCGGGGAACATCAGGCCCGCATCGACGATCACCATCGTCTCACCGTATTCAAAGGCCATCATGTTGAGCCCGATTTCGCCCAACCCGCCCAGGGGAACGATTTTCAGCATGCCGATCGCTTCCTACCCCTTTTGGTAAAAGCCGTCGCAGATCGCCCGGCGGACCGCCGCGATCAGGTCATCCTTGTTCTTGCGGGCGTAAGCGGTGGTGTCGATGGGCGCCAGGATTTCGAGGGTCACCCGGCCCGACCGGATCCGCAGACGCTCTTTGGGCATGATCGACCGGGTGCCGCGGATCACCACCGGCACGATGGGGACCCCTGCATCCAAGGCCAGGATGAAACCGCCCTTTTTGAACGGCCGGATCCGGCCGTCCAGGCTGCGCGTGCCCTCGGGGAAGATCATCACCGACACGCCGCCGCGGATGATCTCGGCGGCCCGCTTGAGGCTCTGAAAGGCCGAGCGGCGGTCCGAGCGGTTGATGCTGATGTAGCCCACGCGCTGCATGGCGTAGCCGAAAAAGGGGATTTTGAAAAGCTCCTCCTTGGCCAGCCAGCGGAACTGGACTTTGAGAAACGCCAGCAGGACCGGGATGTCGAAATTGCTCTGGTGGTTGGACATGTAGATATAGGATTTGGCCGGGTCGATATTTTCCATGCCCGTCACCCGTACCTGGATGCCGCTGGCGGCCAGAATCGAGCGGCCCCAGATGCGGGCCGCGATGTGGGACCAGTTGCCCTGGTTGCCAACCACGGAAAGCAGAATGGACAGGTAACTGAAGATGACCGTGACGAAAAGCGTCCAAAGCGCAATTGCAATCGTCTGCAGCATGGCGCGATATCCCCGGGTTGGCGGGCTTGGCGGGCGGCCGCGGCGCCGCCCTGACGGTTATCCCGAAACCCCGGCGGGGCTGTTTCCGAACGCCGGAGGACGGGGTCTCGGGCCTTTTTCAGGCCACCAGCCCCAAATGGTCGAAAACGTCGTCGATGTAGCGAATCAGCCAGTTGCGCTGGGCCTCGGTGGCGAAGCCCATGCAATCGCAGCGCAGCTTGCTGTGGGTGCGGACGAGCAGCTCGCAGGCCAGGTGGTCGGCTTCAAGGGTCAGCGTCAAAAAATGGGGCCGGCAATCGGTGTGGCGGGCCTGCAGGGCGCTGCAGACCCGCTCGTCCAGCGGCAGCCAGTAGACCCCGGGCAGCTTCGCGGATTCCAGGTTGCGGTCCAGAAAGTCTTTCAGGCGCTGGTGGTCCTGGGGTCGAAGTTCGTCGATAACATACTGTTTCATCGATTAATTTCAGCTATCACAGTTTGTCGCGGCAGGCAAGCCGATTGTTTGCCGAGCGCGGCTCCCGGTGGGCCGGGGAGCGCTCAAGTTTGGGGTCGCGCCGGACGATGGGTTAGCTTGTATCACGCGGCCGGTGCCTCCGGGCGGTCGGTCGCAGCCGACCCGACGGCGCGGTCCCGCGCCAAAAGCAAGCGAGATGAGATGAAAGTCCAATGCCCTGCATGTTCCCGGACGTATAACATTCCCGAGGACCGTCTGCCAAAAGGAAAAATCATCGCATTTCCCTGCCCGAGCTGCAAGGCGACAGTCCGACTGGATTTGCGGGCCCCCGGTGACACCGGCCCGGGTGCGGCGGGCGGCCCGGGCCTGGATGCGGATGCGTCCAAGGCCCTCAAGGAGCGGATTCTCAAAACCCGGGGTGACCTGCCGGCCATGCTGCAGGTGGTGATGAAGGCCCGGGAGGTCATGGCCAACCCCAAAACCGGCTTCAAGGAAATCGCCGCCGTGCTGGAGACCGATCAGGCGCTGGCCGGGCGTGTCCTCAAAATGGCCAATTCGGCCTACTACGGCCTCAGCGGCATGGTCTCCTCGATTCAGCACGCATCGGTTGTCCTGGGGCTCAAAACCCTCGAGGAGGTCATCACCCTGGCGGGCAGCACGAGTTTTCTGGGCAGCGGGCTGGCCGGCTACGGGATCGATGCCGGCGGGCTCTGGCGCCATTCGCTGGCCGTGGCGGTGGGCTCAAAGACCATCGCCGCCAATCGCAGCGGCGGCCTGCAGGAGCACGCCTTCACCGCCGGCCTGTTTCACGACGCCGGCAAAATCATCCTGGACCCCCACGTCCAGGAGCGCAAAGCCGATTTCGATGGGCTCCTGGCGGCGGCCGGGGGCAGCTGTTTCCAGGCCGAGCGACAGCTCTTCGGCTTCGACCACGCCGAGCTTGCCGCCGAGCTCTGCGAGCAGTGGCAGATTCCCGGGATCCAGGCCCTCGGGGTGGGTTTTCACCACAACCCGGGCGGCGCCGGGGGGGAGGATCTGGCCTACATCCTGGAGGTGGCGGACCTGATCGCCCACCTGGCCGACGGCCCGGACCCGATCGACCCCGCCGGCTTCCAGGCCGCGGCCGGGTCGCTGGCGCACCTGGGGCTCCAACCCCAGGAGCTGGTGGAAGTGGCCCGGACGGTGCGGGATGCCGTGGAGAAAATCGCCGCCCAGATCAATTGAGCTCTGGCCGCTCCAAAATGCAGATGCCCGTCCGGCGGTTTGCTTGCCGGCGGGCGTCTGCGTTCAGGGCCAGCGGGTGGTTCAGCGGTTGATGGGCGCTGCGGCCGCCGCTTTCAAACCCTGGCGCTCGAGGGCCAGCATCGCCCGCTTGAGGTGCGTGCCGCCGCCGAACTGGCCGCACGACCCGTCGCTGCGGATTACCCGGTGGCAGGGAATCAGAACGGGGTAGGGGTTTTTGGCGAGGGCGGTGCCGGCTGCGCGCGCGGCTCGGGGGTTGCCCGCCGCCTGGGCCACTTCGCGGTAGGTCCGGGTCTGACCGTAGGGGATGCCCGCGGTGGCCTTGAGAGCGGCCTGCTGCAGGGGGGTCAGCCCGCTGAGGTCCAGCCACGGCCAGTGCGGCCAGGCCGGGGCCGGCGGCCGGCCCTCGAAATAGTCCACGATGGCTTGCGCCAGCGCCAGGGCATCGGGGTGCCGGCCGGTCTCCGGGGCCCCGAGCGCCTGCAGCCGGGCCCGCAGGTCTTCCCGGGGCTGGGGCAGCAGGATTTCCACCAGGCCGAAGGGTTCGTCGCGGTAGATCACGGCCGCAAACCCCAGCGGGGTTTGGACGATGACGTGGTGCTGGGCTGCGGGCGGTTTCATCGGCGGCACCTGTCGGGTCTGTGAAAGCGGGTGCTTCGGGACGGGGGCGCTGGGAGGGGCGTTAAAAAAAACCTCCCCGGAGCGGCTCCGGGGAGGTTCGAACCTGCCGGCTGATCAGATTTCCTCGACGGTGATGGCGCCGGGTTCGCAAACTTCCACGCAGCTTTCGCAGCCAAGGCATTCTTCGGCGTTGACCGGGCTGGATTTGCCGTCGACCATTTCAAACACTTCGACCGGACAGACATCCACGCACTCTTCGCAGCCTTCGCACTTTTCTTCGTCCACAGTGGGAATAAAAGCCATTGGTGAGCCTCCTTTCTGGGTAAATTAATGGCGGGCGTCCGCCATTTGCTGGCAGAAAAAAGTCCTTATACCAATTCAGGGGGGGAGTCAAGCTTTCACCGAAAAAAGTGACGGCGCCCACGAAAGTTTTTTATTAAGTTATTGCAATTAGTTATGAAGTCCGCAAGCGGGGCTCGGTCTCGGGCGGCGAAAATATGTCCCCAAGGCCTGATGGTACGCTAAAAAGTCAAAGACCAGGTGATTTCGAAACTGGACCAGCGGCGAGTTGCCTGGAAGTCCCAGTTGCTGCGCGGCTTCAGACAAGCAGTGCCAGCAGGGTGTGGCGCTGCCGGACGGGGCTGTCCCCACTGGCCTGCGCCGGGGTCTTGGCGCTCAGAGCGGCGAGCAGTGTCGGCAAGGGAGTTTCGGGCACCAGGGCCAGCTGCAGGGTGAACGCTGCAGGGGACGGCGGCTCCGCCGGGGGCGGCGGCAGGACCGGCGCTTCGGCCGGGGGCCAGGCGTCTCCGGCCAGGCGGTCAAGAAGGCTCAGCAAATCCGCGCGCCAGCGGGCGAATGCCGGGACGTCGGGCGAAGGTTCGGATGGGACGGGCCAATGGGCCAGCACCTCGGTGGCGGGAAAGCGGTCGGTCAGCAGGTCCCAGGCGGCGGGGCTGTCCGTCAGCAAAACGGCGTCGCTTGCGGGCGCCTGCAGGGCCAGCTGCGCCCAGGCGGCCAGGCGCCGGGCGGTCATGTGGGCGCCCGGGTCGGGTGCCGGTGCCCGTCGGCGGGAAGCGGAGGGCGGGAGGTCATCAAAATCGCCCAGTTCGCGCAGCATGGCCTGCTGACGGTCGTCGATGGCC